>CAIVGK010000077.1 GCA_903905475.1 uncultured Burkholderiales bacterium
CCAGCGTGATGCGCCCGTCGGTCACCCGGTTGGCCAGCAGCACCTGCGACACCGCGCCCACCGTGCCTGAGGAGCCCAGCGACTCGACCCAGTTCGAGGGGCCGAACGGCCCGAGCGCTTCTTCGAGCTCGGCGCCGGCGGCCACCTGCGCTGCGCGGAAGGCCGCCTCGGTGAAGCGGCCGTTGCCGAAGTACTTCATCGACAGGCTGACGCTGCCGACCTGGAACGATTCGGCTTGCTGCGGCTTGCGGCCCTGGCCGACGATCATCTCGGTGGAGCGCCCGCCGATGTCGATCACCAGACGAGGTTGATCCGACGGCTGCAGCCGCGCCACGCCGGCGAAGATCAAGCGCGCTTCCTCGCGCCCCGAGATCACCTCGATCGGATAACCCAGCACGGTTCCGGCACGCGCCAGAAAGGCGTTGCGGTTGCGCGCCTCGCGCAGCGTCTGCGTGGCCACCGCTCGCACCTGCCACGGCGCGTAGCCCTGGAGCCGGCTGGCAAAACGCTGCAGACAGGCCAGACCGCGCAGCATGGCCTCTTCGGTGAGCAGGCCGTTTTCGTCGAGCCCGGCACCCAGCCGGACCGTTTCTTTCAGGTAGGAGATGCGCCGGTAGCGCAGGCCCTCGATCTGCCCGATTTCAAGCCGGAAACTGTTCGACCCCATGTCGATCGCGGCCAGTTGTCCGCGCCATGGCGTGACAGCCGGGTCTGCAAGTGCACCGCGTGCGGGCGAGGTCAATTCCATCCGACCATTGTCAGGGAAAACCTCAGGGTCGCCGCCCCGAGGGGCTCAACCGCGGGCGATCGGGCGGCTCGGATCGGCCGACCATTCGCTCCAGGATCCGGGGTACAGCGCAGCGCCCTCCAGCCCTGCCGCCGCCATGGCCAGCAGGTTGTGGCAAGCGGTGACGCCCGAGCCGCACTGGTGCACCACGGCGCCGGCGCTTTGCGTTTGCAGCAGTGCCGTGAACTCGGCACGCAACACGTGGGCCGGCTTGAAGCGGCCGTCGGTGGCGAGGTTGTCCTTGAAGAACCGGTTGCACGCGCCGGGAATGTGACCGGCTTGCGCGTCGAGCGGCTCCACGTCGCCACGGAAGCGTTCCGGAGCGCGCGCGTCGATCAGCGCCAGGCGGCCCAGCTGCGCTTGCAGCGCGGCCGCATCAAGGGTCGGTGCCAGCGGCGAGGGCGCGTTGCCGATCGGGTAGGCCGGCTGCGGGTGTGGCGTGACGGGCCCCGATTCCACCGGCCCGCCGATGGCTTGCCAGGCGGCAAAACCCCCATCGAGCACCGCCACCGGCGCGTGTCCCAGCCAGCGCAGCATCCACCACAGCCGGGCGGCGAACATCGACTGCTGGCGGTCGTACACCACCACCTGCGTGGCGGGCGTGATGCCCAGCCGCCCGGCCGTGGCCGCGAAGGCTGCGCGCTCGGGCAACGGATGGCGACCGTTGCGGCCGGTGGGGGTGGCCGACAGGTCGCGCTCGAGGTGGACGTGGGGTGCGCCGGGCAGGTGCGCAGCCCCATGGGCACGCTCGCCCGAGGGCGGGTCGGCAAGATCGAACCCCGCGTCGACGATCACCATCGGCGCGAGCGCACCGAGCATTGAGCGCAGCGTTTCGGCGTCGATCAGTGCGGTGTGCGTGTGCGCGCCCACGGTCAGATTGCCGCGGCCCTGGGTGGGGGGCCGGCCGGCGGTCGATCGGCGGTGTGCTGCAGCTGGCTGTCCATCGTGCGGCGGTACCAAAGGTGGAACTGCTCCATGCCGTCTTCCATCGGGCTTTGGTAGGGGCCTGATTCGTGGTCACCGCGGGTCCACAGCGCAGCGCGGCCCTGATCCATGCGCAAGGCGATCTCGTCGTCCTCGATGCAGGTCTCGAGGTAGGCGGCTTGCTGCGTGTCCATGTACTCGCGCTCGAAGGCGGCGATCTCTTCGCGGTAATAGAACTCGACCACATTGGTGGTGTGGCGCGGCCCGCGCGGGTACAGCGTCGACACGACCAGTGTGTTCGGGTACCACTCGATCATCACGCCCGGGTAGTAGGTGAGCCAGATCGCGCCGTGCTTGGGCGCGCGCCCGTCGTGGTTTTCCTGCTGGTAGCGCAGCACCTCGTCGTGCCAGCGCCGGTAGACATCGGAGCCGGCGCGGCCGAGCGCTTCGCCGGCCGCAGTGGCCACGCCGACCGTCTGCACCGAATAGTTGTCGCCGATTTCCCAGCGCAGGTCGTCGGTGGTGACAAAGTTGCCCAGCCCGGGGTGGAACGGGCCGACGTGGTAGTCCTCGAGGTAGACCTCGATGAAGGTCTTCCAGTTGTATTCGCACTCGTGGACATGGACCCGGTCGAGCACATGGCCGGAGAAGTCGAGGTCAGCGCGCGGGCCCAGTGCGGCCAGATCGGCGGCGATGTCGCGGCCGTTGTCTTCGAAGACCAGGCCGTTCCAGCTGCGCGTGCGGTAGTTGTTCAGGTGCAGGCAGGGCGATTCGGTGAAATGCGGTGCGCCGATCAGCTCGCCCTTGAGGTCGTAGGTCCAGCGGTGCAGCGGGCACACGATGTTGCTGCGGGTGTTGCCGCGTCCGTGCAGCATGAGCGCTTGCCGGTGCCGGCACACATTCGAGATCAGTTCGACGCCGCTGGGGGTGCGCACCAGCACCCGGCCATCGCCTTCCTGAGGCAGCGTGTAGTAGTCACCGGCTTGCGGCACCGACAGTTCGTGCCCGAGGTAGCGCGGGCCGTGTCGAAACAGGGTGTCGGCTTCATGCTGGAACAGCGCTTCGTCGAAATACGCCGAGGGTGGCAACGGCAGGGCATTGCGGCCCGCGAGGTGTCCTGCGCCGATGGCCGGGACGCCGCGCGTGACTGACAGATCGGACATGTTGGTTCGGATCTCCTGGGCTGTATCGGTGGTGAGGCGCCATCGTGCCGCGATGGCACGCGAGGCCACCGCATCAAACGCGAAGAGGCCGCACGGGCCCCTGCGAGCCGCTGATTTTAGGCTTTGCGGGCCCCCCGGTTCGGCCCGTCTGCCCGTGGTTCCCCGAACGGCGTGCCGGCGGGCCGGCTGTCTACAATCCGCCAGCCTTTTCAGACCCATGCCCAAGACCTCATCCACCCCCGCAAGAACCGCCGGCCAGCCTGCTGCCGGCGAGCCGATGCCCGAGACCTACGAGGCAGCGATGGCCGAGCTCGAAGCGCTCGTCGCGGCCATGGAGGCCGGCCAGCTGCCGCTCGACCAATTGCTCGACAAGTACCGTCGCGGCGCTGAGTTGCTCAACGCCTGCCGTGCGCGGCTCGAGGCGGTCGAGCAGCAGGTCAAGGTGCTCGAGGACGGCCAGCTCAAACCCTGGGTCGCGTCGTGAGCGAGCGATCTGGATTCGATGCCTGGGCGCTCGCGCAACTGGTTGCGGTCGAGGACGGCCTGTCGCGCTGGGTGCCTCTTGATGCGCCGGCCGGTCTGGGCGAGGCGATGCGCTACGGCGTGCTGGACGGCGGCAAGCGGCTGCGTCCGCTGCTCGCGCTCGCGGCGGCCCATGCGGTGGGCGCCTCGCGCGATGCCGCGTTGCGCGCGGCCTGCGCGGTCGAATTGATCCACGCCTATTCGCTGGTCCACGACGACATGCCGTGCATGGACAACGATGTGCTGCGCCGTGGCAAGCCCACGGTGCATGTGCAGTTTGGCGAGGCGCAGGCGATGCTCGCCGGTGACGCCATGCAGGCGCTGGCCTTCGAGGTGCTCACGCCCGAGTCCGACCCCAGCATGCCGCCCGCGCTGCAGGCGCGCCTGTGCGGTTTGCTGGCGCGCGCCGCGGGCCACGCCGGGATGGCCGGCGGCCAGGCGATCGATCTGGCCAGCGTGGGTCGGCCGCTCGATGAGCGCACGCTGCGCGACATGCACCACCGCAAGACCGGCGCCTTGCTGCGCGCGAGCGTTCTGATGGGCGCGGCCTGCGCAGACGTCGACGCCCGGGTGCGCGATGCGCTGGCGGTCTATGGCGATGCGCTCGGTCTGGCCTTCCAGGTGGTCGACGACGTGCTCGACGTGACGCAGGACTCCGCCGTGCTGGGCAAGACCGCCGGCAAGGATGTCGATGCCAACAAGCCGACCTACGTCAGCCTGATGGGCCTGGACGCGGCGATGCGCCATGCTCACGAGTTGCGCGACCGCGCCCACGCGGCGCTGGCGCAGTCTGGGTTGCCCGACACGGTGTGGCTCGGCCGGCTGGCCGACAAGGTGGTTGAACGGGACAGTTGACGATGACAAACGAGTTGCTCCATTCCATCGAATCGCCTGCGGATGTGCGTCGGCTGTCGCGCAGCCAGTTGCACACGCTGGCCGACGAACTGCGCGACTACCTGCTGCACAGCGTGTCGAAAACGGGCGGCCACCTGTCGTCCAACCTGGGCACCGTCGAGCTCACCATCGCCTTGCACCATGTGTTCAACACGCCGCACGACCGCATCGTGTGGGACGTGGGCCACCAGACCTATCCGCACAAGATCCTGACCGGCCGGCGCGACCGCATGCATTCGCTGCGGCAACTCGGCGGCATCAGCGGCTTTCCGCGCCGCGACGAGAGCGAGTACGACACCTTCGGCGTGGGCCATTCCTCGACCTCGATTTCTGCCGCGCTGGGCATGGCCGTGGGCGCACGCCTGCAAGGCGAAAACCGGCGGGTGGTGGCGGTGATCGGCGACGGCGCCATGAGCGCGGGCATGGCGTTCGAGGCGCTCAACAACGCCGGTGTCGGCGGGACTGACCTGCTGGTCATCCTCAACGACAACGACATGTCGATTTCGCCGCCGGTGGGCGCGCTCAACCGCTATCTGGCACGGCTGATGAGCGGGCGCTTTTATGCGAATGCGCGCGACACCGCCAAGTCGGTGCTCAAGAACGCGCCGCCGCTGCTCGAGTTCGCGCGCCGCTTTGAGTCGCACGCCAAGGGCATGGTCGTGCCAGGCACCATCTTCGAGGAGTTCGGCTTCAACTACGTGGGCCCGATCGACGGCCACGACCTCGAGGCGCTGGTGCCCACGCTCGAGAACCTGCGCCACCTCAAGGGCCCGCAGTTCCTGCACGTGGTCACCAAGAAGGGCTACGGCTACCAGCTGGCCGAGAACGATCCCATCGCGTACCACGGCCCGAGCAAGTTCAATCCGGCCGAAGGCATCAAGGCGTCGGCGCCCGGCAAGCCGACCTTCACGCAGGTGTTTGGCAGCTGGCTGTGCGACATGGCCGAGGCCGACCCGCGTCTGGTGGCCATCACCCCGGCGATGCGCGAAGGCTCCGGCATGGTCGAGTTCGAGCGGCGTTTCCCGAGCCGCTATTTCGATGTGGGCATCGCCGAGCAGCATTCGGTGACCTTTGCCGCCGGCCTGGCCTGCGAAGGCCTCAAGCCTGTGGTGGCGATCTATTCCACCTTCTTGCAGCGCGCCTATGACCAGCTCATCCACGACGTCGCCATCCAGAACCTGCCGGTGGTGTTCGCGCTCGATCGCGCCGGCCTGGTCGGTGCCGATGGCGCCACGCACGCGGGCAACTACGACATCGCCTTCCTGCGCTGCATCCCGAACCTGAGCGTGATGACGCCGGCCGACGAGAACGAATGCCGCCAGCTGCTCTACACCGCCTTCATGCAGGATCACCCGACCGCCGTGCGCTACCCGCGCGGCAAGGGGGTCGGCGTTGCGATCGAGCCGCAGATGACCGCCATCCCGCTGGGCAAAGGCGAGGTGCGGCGCAAGGCGGGCCCGACCGCCGGTTCTGGCGGCTTGCAGGGCCAGCGCATCGCGATCCTCGCCTTCGGCACCTTGCTCTACCCGGCGCTGGCCGCGGCCGAACAGCTCGATCTGAGCGTGGCCAACATGCGCTTTGCCAAGCCGCTCGATGCCGAGCTGGTGGCCGAACTGGCGCGCAGCCACGATGCGCTGGTCACGCTGGAAGACGGTTGCCTGATGGGCGGTGCGGGCTCGGCGGTGGCCGAGGCGCTGCAGCACGCGGGGCTGGCGATTCCCGTGCTGCATCTGGGCCTGCCCGACGAGTTCATCGAGCACGGCGACCCGGTGGCGCTGATGAGCCAGCTCGGCCTTGACGCCTCAGGCATCGAGAAGTCGATCCTCGCGCGCTTTGGCGTCCCCGCGCCGGCGTGACCCGCAACGCTTGCGCGATCGCCTGATCGCAGAGCGGCTCATGGCCGTGACGAACCCCCAGGACCGACACCATGAGCACACCGACCCCTTACACGCTGGGCAAGACCCTGGGCAGGGTCCAGCTGTGGGGCATCGCCGTGGGGCTGGTGATTTCGGGCGAGTACTTCGGCTGGAGCTACGGCTGGGCTTCCGCGGGCACGCTGGGCTTTTTGGTGACCTCGGTGTTCATCGCCCTGATGTACACGACCTTCGTCTTCAGCTTCACCGAATTGACCACGGCGATCCCGCATGCCGGCGGGCCGTTCGAGTACAGCCGACGCGCCTTCGGGCCGACCGGCGGCTACATCGCCGGGTTCGCGACACTGGTCGAGTTCGTGTTCGCGCCGCCCGCCATTGCGCTGGCCATCGGCGCCTACATGAACGTGCAGTTTCCGGCGCTCGATCCGAAGTGGGTCGCAGTGGGCGCCTACGTCGTGTTCATGGCGCTCAACATCGCGGGCATGCGCATCGCGGCCAGTTTCGAGCTGGCGGTCGCGCTGATCGCGATCTTCGAGTTGCTGGTGTTCATGGGCGTGGTCGCGCCGGGCTTCTCGGCGGCCCAGTTTGTGAAGGGCGGCTGGGCGGGGTCTGACACCTTCAGCCTCGGCGCGATCTCTGGCATCGTCGCGGCGATTCCGTTTGCGATCTGGTTCTTCCTCGCGATCGAAGGCGTCGCGATGGCCGCCGAGGAGGCCAAGAACCCGCACCGCTCGATTCCCATCGCCTACATCGGTGGCATCGTGACGCTGGTCGTGCTGGCCATGGGCGTGATGGTGGTCGCCGGCGGCTCCGGTGACTGGACCCAGCTGGCCAACATCAACGACCCGCTGCCGCAGGCGATGAAGAACGTGGTCGGCCAGAGCAGTGGCTGGCTGCACATGCTGGTGTGGCTGGGCCTGTTCGGGCTGGTGGCGTCGTTCCACGGGATCATCATCGGTTACTCGCGCCAGATCTTCGCGTTGTCGCGTGCCGGCTACCTGCCGAAGGTGCTGGGCCGGATCCACCCGAAGCGGGGCACGCCCCACGTGGCGATCCTGGCCGGCGGTGGCATCGGCATCGCGGCGATCTTCAGTGACCAGCTGGTGCAGATCGGCGGCCAGCCGCTGACCGCCAACATCGTGACCATGTCGGTGTTTGGCGCGATCGTGCTGTACATCATCAGCATGGCCAGCCTGTTCAAGCTGCGCCGCAGCGAGCCGCATCTCGAGCGTCCGTTCAGCGCGCCGGTGTTCCCGCTGTTCCCGGCCTTCGCGCTGGGCGCGGCCGTGGTCTGTCTGCTGACCATGATCTACTTCAACGCGCTGATGGCCGGTTTGTTCGTCGCGCTGATGGCCATCGGCTACGTCTACTTCCGCGCCACCTCCGGTCGCCGCCGCGCTGCCCTCGCAGCCCAGCACGCCTGAAGCAACCGCCTGCGTCAAGGCACCGCCGCATGCCCGCCTACCGCCACTCCATCGGGGCCAGGAACTTCGTCTTCGATGACCTGAAGACGCTGCTCGCGCGCGCCACGCCCGAGCGCTCGGGCGATCAGCTGGCGGGCGTGGCCGCGGCCTCGGCCGCCGAGCGCGCCGCCGCGCAGCGCGCGCTGGCCGACGTGCCGCTGCGCCAGTTCCTGAGCGAGTCGGTGGTGCCTTACGAGGCCGACGAGATCACGCGGTTGATCGTCGACACGCATGACGCGCGAGCCTTCGCGCCGGTGGCCCACCTCACCGTGGGCGGCTTGCGCGAGTGGCTGCTCGGCGACGCGGCCGACGGCGCGGCGCTGGCCGCGCTGGCCCCCGGCCTCACGCCCGAGATGGCCGCAGCGGTGTCCAAGATCATGCGCAACCAGGACCTGATCGCGGTCTCGCGCAAGGTGCAGGTGGTCACCCGCTTGCGCAGCACCATCGGGCTGCCGGGGCGGCTGTCGACGCGGCTGCAGCCCAACCACCCGACCGACGACAGCGCCGGCATCGCGGCGAGCTTGCTCGATGGCTTGCTGCTGGGCAGCGGCGATGCGGTGATCGGCATCAACCCGGTGAGCGACAACGTGCCGCAGGTCATGCGACTGCTGCACATGCTCGACGCGGTGATCCAGCGCTACGGCATTCCGACGCAGTCGTGCGTGCTGACCCATGTGACCAACACGCTGGCGGCGATCGAGCGCGGCGCGCCGGTCGATCTGGTGTTCCAGTCGATCGCCGGCACGCAGGCCGCCCAGCGCAGCTTCGGCATCGACCTGGCCGTGCTGGCCGAGGCGCGTGCGGCCGCGCTGTCGCTGCGGCGCGGGACTGAGGTTGACGGGAAGATCGGCGACAACGTCATGTACTTCGAGACCGGCCAGGGCAGCGCGCTGTCGGCCAACGCCCACCACGGCTGCGATCAGCAGACGGTCGAAGCACGCGCCTATGCGGTGGCGCGCCACTTCAAGCCACTGCTGGTCAACACCGTGGTCGGCTTCATCGGCCCCGAGTACCTGTACGACGGCAAGCAGATCATCCGCGCCGGCCTCGAAGACCACTTCTGCGGCAAGCTGCTCGGGCTGCCGATGGGTTGCGACATCTGCTACACCAACCACGCCGAAGCCGACCAGAACGACATGGACGTGCTGCTCACCGTGCTGGGTGTGGCCGGCTGCACTTTCATCATGGGCGTGCCCGGCTCCGACGACGTGATGCTGAACTACCAGACCACCTCGTTCCACGACGCCCTGTACGCGCGCCGGGTGCTCGGGCTGCGCCCAGCCCCCGAGTTCGAGGGCTGGCTCGAACGCATGGGTGTGTGCCAGCCCGGCGCGGCCGCCCGGTTGATCGACCACGCCAGTGGCCTGCCACCGGCCTTCGAGCGTTCGCTGGTCGGCGTGGGCGGCTCGGCGGTGGTCTCGAACCCGTTGCACGCGCTGCGCCAGTTCACACCGGCACGCATCGGCCTGGGGCGAACCGGCGTGAGCCTGCTCACCGGCGCGCAGCTCGAGTTCCAGCAGGCCCATGCGCAAGCGCGCGACGCGGTGCATCGCGCGCTCGACGTCGACACCCTGTGCGGCGAGATCGAGGCGCTGGGCCTGACCCCGCTGGCGCTGCACAGCGCGGCTGCCACGCGCCCGATCTACCTGCAGCGGCCCGACCTGGGCCGCCGGCTCGGCACCGCGTCGCGCCAGCAGCTCGACGCTGCGCGCGCCGAACGTCATGCCCGCGGCGTGCGCTCGCACGACATTGCCTTTGCGGTGGTCGACGGGCTGTCGGCGCTGGCGGTGCAGCGCCACAGCGCGCCGCTGCTGGCCGAGGTGCTGGCGCTGCTCAACCCGCCGACTGATGGCGATGCGGCTCGCGCCGGGCCGCGCTGGACCATCGCCCCGGTGGCTGTGGTCGAGCAGGGCCGCGTGGCGGTGGGCGACGACATCGGCGAGCTGCTCGACAGCCGCCTCGTCGTCGTGCTGATCGGCGAGCGCCCGGGCCTGAGCTCACCCGACAGCCTGGGCATCTACTTCACCTGGGAGCCGCGCCCGGGGCGCCACGACGCCGAGCGCAACTGCATCTCCAACGTGCGCCCCGAAGGCCTGGGCTACCGCGACGCCGCCGAGCGGCTCGTTGGCCTGCTCGGCCAAGCCCGCAGCCGGCAGCTCACCGGTGTGGGCTTGAAGGACGAGAGCGGAGCAGGCAGCGTGACGATGGCCGCGAGGCCGAACTTTCTGCTGGGTGAGCGTTGAGGCTTTCGAGTCGCTGCACGTCGCGTTCGCGTTGCCCGGAGGTCATTCGAGAGGCGCGTGAGCAAGTGGTGCGCTAAATCATCTTTTTGTATGTACGATAAAGTTCGTGCAGATCGAATACGACGCCGCGAAGAACGCCAGAAACATTCGGGAGCGCGGGCTCAGTTTTGAACGGGTGAAAGACTTTGACTTTGAAGGCGCGCGCTTCGCCGTGGATGGCCGGAAAGACTATGGCGAGGTGCGCTACGTCGGCGTCGGTCTGCTCGATGACCGGTTGCACGTCCTGTGCTTCACGGAAGGGTCGATGGGCATTCGGATCATCAGTTTTCGCAAGGCCAACGCCAGAGAGGTCCAACGCCATGAACAGGCCAAGTCCACTGACTGATCCCCAAGGCGAGGTTCGCGAGCTCAGTTCGAAGGACCTCAAGGCCATGCGCAGCATCGAGGCGCTCCCCGACTCACTGCGGCGCAAGATCGGCCAGCGTGGTGAGCAGAAGGCTCCGACCAAGGAACGCATCACGATCCGGCTGTCAAGGGAGGTCGTGGAGACGTTTCGCGCCACCGGTGACGGTTGGCAAACGCGGGTCGATGCCGCCTTGCAAGACTGGCTCAGCGATCACAAGCCAGCGGCTTGAGGCCCATGGTCGGGTCACGCTGGCGCCAAGGGCGCTACCGCCCGAACCCTCAGCGCACCCGCAACCCCACCGGCCCCGCGCTGACCTCGCCGATCACCGCGGCCTGATCGAAGCCTTGCTGGGCAAAGATGGCCAGCACGGCGTCGACCGCGTCGGCGCTGCACGACACGAGCAGCCCGCCGCTGGTTTGCGGGTCGTGGAGCAAGGCGTTGTCGATGTCGGCAAAGCCTGCGGGCAGGGTGATCTGCGCGGCGTTGGCGGCGGCGTTGCGGGCCGATGCGCCAGTGACCATGCCCTGTGAGGCCAGTTCGCGCACGCCGGCCAGCAGCGGCACCGCAGCCCAGTCGATGCACGCGCGCAGGCCGGCGCCACGTGCGAGTTCGAGCGCGTGGCCGCCGAGGCCAAAGCCGGTGACGTCAGTGAGCGCGTGCACGCCGTCGAGCTGGGCCAGTGCGATGCCCGGGGTGTTGAGCTTCGTGGTGCTGGCGATCATCTGCGCGTAGCCGTCGGGGCCGAGCGCGTTCTTCTTGAGCGCGGCCGAGAGCACGCCCACGCCGAGCGGCTTGCCCAGCACCAGCTTGTCGCCGGCGCGCGCATCGGCGTTGCGCTTGACGCGACTCGGGTGCACCAGCCCGAGCACCACCAGGCCGTAAATGGGCTCGACCGAGTCGATGGTGTGGCCGCCGGCGATCGGGATGCCGGCCGCCGCGCACACGCTTTCGCCGCCTTGCAAGATGGCCGCGATGGTGTCGAGCGGCAGCACGTTGAGGGGCATGCCCACCAGCGCCAGCGCGAAGATCGGCGTGCCGCCCATGGCGTAGACGTCGCTGATCGCGTTGGTGGCGGCGATGCGGCCGAAGTCGCGCGGGTCGTCGACGATGGGCATGAAGAAGTCGGTGGTGGCGATCAGCGCCTGCTCGTCGTTCAAGCGGTAGACGGCCGCGTCGTCGGCGGTCTCGATGCCCACGAGCAATTCCTTGGGCATCGGAAAGCCCGAGGTGCGTTTCAGGATTTGCGAGAGCACGCCGGGCGCGATCTTGCAGCCGCAGCCGCCTCCGTGCGACAGCGAGGTCAGGCGGGGCGCAGCAGCGGTGGTGGTGTCAAGGGTCATGTTCGGCAGTGTGGTGATGCGCGGTGTCGCAGGTCAGTGCGCGGCCAGCGCGGATGAGATCAGTTGTTGCAGGTGCAGTCGTTCGGCCGCCGGCGCGAACAGCGCGCCACGCCCGACGCCATCGGCGCGCAGGACAGGCAGGAAATTCGCCTCGTCGCGTGCACGCACGATCAGCTCGGCCAGCCGCGCATCATCGCCGAGCTCGAAGTAGCCGTGGTGCGCATCGCCCAGCATGCCGACGTTGCCGTCGATGCGCGAGGCCACCACGGCAGTGCCGCTTTGCACGGCTTCGAGCACCACGTGCGCGCCGCCTTCCATGACGCTGCTGTTGAGCAGCAGGTGGGCGCGCGCGATGCGCTGTCGGGTCTCGGCGTGCGGCAGCGCGCCCAGCCAGCGAAAGTTCGGCAGCGCTTGCTCGGCGTCTTGCACGGCCTGGGCCAGCGCCGGCTCCAGGGCCTGGCCGATCAGGTCGATGCGGATGTCGCGGCGGTGCGCCAGTCGGGCTGCGGCGCGCAGCAGGGTTCGCGGGTCTTTTTCCTCGCGCAGGTGGCCCACCCACACCACGCGCAGCGTGCGTTGCGGCAAGGGCGCGGCCTGCCTTGGCGTGGCCGACTGAAAGATCACACGCGCCTTGCTGCGCAGGCTGTGGGGCAGGGCGGCGATGCCGCGTTCTTGCAGCACGACCAGATGCGTGGCGCGCTGCAACGAGGCCTGGGCGTTGGCATCGCGGTCGATGTCACGGTAGAGGTCGGTGCCCGTGAGCACCACGATGCACGGCCTGCTCGGGTGTGCCTCGGTGTAGGCCGCCACCGACGCGGCCGAACGACGCGCGTGCAGCGCGATCAGCGCATCGCAGGGCTCGCCTTGCCACGCGCCAACCACCCGGGCCTCGCAGCTGGAGCGCAACTGCGTGGCCCAGCGCGAGGCGGTCTGCCAGTTGCCGTTGTTGGCGTCGGCCAGCGCGGGGCTGGCGATCAGCACGGTGTGCTGTACAGCCGAAGATGAGAAGGCCCGCATCGGCTATGCCTTTGCGGGCCTGGAGGTGAGCCACCTGGCGTGCATGGACTCAACCCGAGAATGGCCTGGGTCGGCTCTCACCGAGGCTCTGGCGGGAGCCGGTGTCCTCAGGGCTTGGCGGCTGCAGACGCTGCCGCAGCGGCAGGAGCAGCGTGCTCCACGCTGATCACGGTGGCTTCGGTGAAGACCACGCGGACTTCGTCGTCAACCTTCAGCTTCTTGATGTCCACGCTCGATGGCACATCCACGCTGACGGTGCGCTTGGCGCCGCGCAGGGTGACCTGGTTCTTCTTTGGGTTGATCGACTGGATGATGGCCAGCACTTCCACCGTGCGCATCTGGGCGTAGCCAGGCATGCCGCCTGCTGGCGCTTGGGCGGTTTCGGTGGTCTCGATGCGCTCGCGAATGCCGGTGCGCTTTGCCACCGGCTCAAGCTCTGCGACCACCGCGGCGAGGTGGCGAACCACCACGTCGTCACCCACGCGCATCTGGCTGAAGTTCTTCAAGCCAGGCGGCACATCGACCGTCACGACGTTGCCCTTGGGGCCGCGCAGAGTGACCGTGCGGTCAGCCTTGTCGATCTCGACCACGCGGGCGCGGATCTCGATTTCCGCGGCTCCAGCGCGAATGCCAGGCGCCGAAGCGGCCACGGCGACGACTTCAGCACTTTGCGCCGAGGCCAGTTGAGACAGCGACAGCGCGATGGCTCCAGCCAGGATGACACGTGACAGAGGGTTCATGGGTGAGCCTTTGAGGGGGTTGAGGGGAGGGCCGGGAAAACCGGGCCGATGCTATCGCCACCGGAAGACGCCGGGCCGGGTGTTATGGCGGTGGGTCGGGTTGTCGCGCTTCGGCCGTCTCGCCATCGCGCACCCACTCCCCGAGCAGCGTGTAGACCACTGCCAGCACCACCGGGCCGACGAAGATGCCGATCAGCCCGAGCGTCAGCAGCCCGCCGATCACGCCGGTGAGGATCAGCAGCAGCGGCAGGTCGGCGCCCATGCGGATGAGCACCGGGCGCAGGAAATTGTCGAGCGTGCCCACCACCACCGTCATCACCACGAGAAAGGTGCCCCAGCCATCGGCGCCGCTCGAGTACATCCACACCACGGCCGGCACCATGACCAGCATGGGCCCCACCTGAGCCAGGCAAAGAACGAGCATGACCCCGGTGAGCAAGCCCGCGTAGGGCACACCGGCCAGCGCCAGAGCGATGCCGCCCAGCACCGACTGCACCAGCGCCGTCACGCCCACGCCCAGCGCCACGCCGCGGATGGCCTGGCCGACCAGCACCACCGTGGCCTCGCCTTGCGCACCGGCCAGCCTGTGACCCAAGCGCAGCAAGCCGGCAGCAGCGATTTCGCCTTGCGCGTACATCAGCGCGGCCATCACCACGATCAGCAGGCACTGCGCGAACAGAAAGCCCACGCCGCCCGCTTGCGCGAGCAGCCAGCGCGCCACCCGGCCCACATACGGCTGCACCTGCGGCCACAGCTCGGCGGTGCCGGCGGCCATGGTGGTTTCCCAGAAGACGCGGATCTTTTCGCCGACCAGCGGCAGCGCGGCCAGCCAGTGCGGCGCGGTGGGCATGCGCAACTCCGACAGCTGCTTGATGGCCACGCTGATCTCTTGGGTGTTTTGCAGCAGCGTTGCGATGATCAGCGCCACCGGCAGCACGAACACGATCAGCAAGGCCAGCGTCATCACGGCAACGGCGGCCGAGCGGCGGTTCCACAGGTGCGTTTGCAGCCGGCGCATCAGCGGCCAGGTGGCCACCACGATCATCGCGGCCCAGATCGCCGGGCCGAAGAACGGACGCAGCACCCAGAACGCCGCCAGGATCAACCCGGCAATGCACAGCACCCCCAGCGTGACGCGCGGCAGATCGGCCCCTGGCGCGGTGGGCTGTGGCGATGGGTCGGGGCGCAGCGGCTCGTTCATGTCACGAGCTTAGCCGCAGCCTCAGTTCCAGCGCCAGCTCCAGATCACGTCGAGCGAGTTGTCCAGGCCCGACTGCGCGCGCAGGGTGAAGCTTTGCGCGATGCGGTAGATCAGCTGCCAGTTGCCGCCGGTGGCGTTCAGTCCGCGCTCGTAGCCCACGTACCAGCGCCGCGAGAGCTGCTTGCCCAGCGAGATCACGGTGTCGCGCACGTCGCCTTCACCTTGCTTGACGCTCAGCTCGTCGATGCCGATCGCGCGGGTCAGCTGGTCGGTGTAGCTTTCGCCCTCGCCCGACAGCAAGGCCAGTGCGGCGGTCTGCAGCAAGGCGGTGTCGCCGCGCCCCAGGCCATCGCTGGCGCGCCCGAGCACCAGCCACGACAGCTTGTCGATCTCGGGCAGTTCGGGCTCCGAGAACAACCTCACCCGCGGATTCATCGCTGTGCCGGTGACCTGCACGCCCACGCGCAGGTCGGTGAGTGGCCGGGTCGCCTCGATGTTCAGGCGCGGGTTCTCGGGCGGCCCGTTGAAGCTGATCAGGCCGCGGTCGATGGTGAGCTTCTTGCCGTAGGCGGCGTAGGTGCCGTCTACGGCGCTCACGGTGCCGTTGATCGCCAGGTGGCCGCCGGGCGCACTGAGCTGCACCTCGCCTCGCAAGCCGGTCTCCAGCCCGCGCCCGCGCAACTGCAGCTTCTTGCCCAGGTTGAGCTTCACGTCGAGTGCGACGCTGCGCGCGGGGGCGGTGGGGTCGGGCGCTGCGACTGGTGCTGTCGGCGCGGCCGAGGCGCGCACCACCTGCACGTCGGCGCCCAGCGCAGGCGCATCGCTGCGGGTGAAATCGATCAGACCTTCGTCGATGGTGAAAGCACCGTGGAGGTCCAGCGCGTCGCCTGACAGGCCCAGTTGGGCCTGTCCGCTGGCCACGATGCGGCGGTCCACGCGCCCGAGCAGCGTGAAGTGCTCGGCCTGGATCTGCAGCTTCGCCGAGGGTTGGGCGCCCAGCAGCGCGCTGCCGGTGATGTCCAGCGTGCCGGTGCCCGCGCGGGCGGTGAAACGCTCGATGACCGCGCGGTCGCCGTCGAGCGAGATCGCCACCTCGCCATCGCTCACATTGACGCCCTCGACGAAGTTGCGCGCACCGAGCGCGTGGCCGCGCACGTTGCCGTTGAACTGCGGCGCGCCGAAGCGCCCGCCAAACAGCGCGCTGGTCTGGAGCTGCCCGCCCAGCCGCCAGCCGGCCGGCACCCAGGGGCCCCAGGCGCCGAGGTTGGCCACCTCGAGCTCCATCGCGCCTTCGAGGCTGGCCTGCGGCTCGGGCCACAGCGCTTCGGGCGTGGTGCGCACCACCACCGCACCGGCCAGCACGCCCAGCGTCTGCCCCGACAGGTAGGGCGAGAACGTCCACACGCCGTCCTGGGCGCCCAGCGCGAGGCGCAGGTTGCGCAGGCCGAGGGCCTGGGTACCGACCTCGTCCGTCACCGTCAGGTCACCACCACTGCGCTCGATGACGATCTCGGCGGCCAGCCGGCCTTCGCTGTGCACGTCGATGCGAGCGCCCACGGCCAGATCACCGCCCCAGCCGAAGCTGGGTTGCAGCCGTGCCAGCACGGTGGCGATGGGCAGTGGGTCGATGCTCATTTGCACATTGGCGCGGCCCGGCGCGGCGCCCGGCCCGCTGCCGCCGGCCCGCCAGCTCAGGCTGCTCCAGCGCAGCGTCGCCCCCAGCACCTCGGCGCGGCCCGGCACCACGTCCAGCTGCGCCGGCCCGCCCGACCAGCCGGCCTCCAGCTGCACATCGCGCATCGCCAGCCAGGGCGACACCGCGGCGTTGCCCACGCCGAGCTGCAACCGTGTGACGCTGCCACGCCAGCCGGCCAGCGGCTCGCCGCCGCGCCGGATCAGCCCGCCATGCGCTTGCATCAGCACGCCGCTGTCGGGTTGCCTCGCAATGGCCGGCTGCAGCGCCTCGGTCCACGCCGGCGGCTGCGCCAGCAAGCGGGCACGCAGTTCGATGTGGTGATCGGCGGTGGTGCCCGTGATGCCCAGGCTGGCCGAGTCGAGCGTCGGCTCGGCCATGGCTGAGCCGCCCGGTGACCGTCGCGAGGTGGTGGCCTGCAGCAGCTTCACGTGCGACACGCTGGCCGTGACGTCGATGACCGCGTCGTCGGCCGTGCCGGCGCGCCAGCGCAGCTGGGCTTGCTGCACCGCGGTCTCGTCAATGCGCAGCTCGCTGGCGTGAGCCTCGCCTTGCAACGTCAGATCGGGCCAGCGGCCATCGATCCGGGCCGATGCGCTGAGGGCGCCTGCCAGCCTCGCCGGTGGCGCGCCGGGCTCGTCGGCCGGTCGCAGCAGCTGCCACAGCGGTGTGACCGCCGCCAGCGCCGGGGCGTCCAGCGTCACGTCCCAGTGGTCGTTGCGGCCCGCGGCGCCGTTGGTGGCCAGGCGGCCCTGACCTTGCAGCCGGTTGCCGGCCAGGTTCAGATCGACGCGGGCGTCGACCCGGCGGGCATCGGCCCGCTGGATCTGGCCGCTGCCCTCGATCGGCACGCCGGCCAGCACGCTGCTCGCCAGATGGACCTGCGCGTTGCCCTGAATCGCCGAAGCGGCCGCATCGGCCGGCAGCCGCACGTCGAAATTCGCGCTGGCATTGAGCCGGGTGCTTTGACGCCGCCAAGGGGAGTCCCCGGTCCCCGGCCACCAGACCCGCGGATCGAAATCGACCAGCGCGCCACGTCCCTTGAGCTGCCAGTCCGCGGAGCTGCCGGCGCGATCGGCCACCCCCGACAGCGTGGCACTCGCGCCGTGGGCCAGCGCCTGCGCCGTGCGCAGTTCGATGTGCCGCGCCGACACGCTCGCAGCGAGCTTCAACCGCACCGCCTGAGCGGCCGTCTTCAGGCGCTTGGGGCCGAGCGCCGCCGACGGCACGCCATTCAGGTCGAGCTTCACGTCGAGCTGCGGCGCGCCGTCGGCTGGCGTGGCTTGCGCGTCGCCCAGCGGGTGGTGCGCCACGAGGGACAGCGGCCCGTTGAGCAGCATCGCGGGCGCCCGCGCATCGAGCTGGGCGGGCTGCAGGGCGTTCAGCGACAGCTCGAGCGTCGAGCGCAGTGCGTTCCACACCCCGGCCCCGGTGATGCGCCCGGCGGCTTGTTCCTGGCTGCCGAACACGGCGTCGAAGTGCTTGAGCTCGAGCGTGCTGCGGTCGTCGGCGCGGCTGAGCACGTCGGCCTTGAGCGCGCGCAGCGGCAGCCGGCCATCGCTCCAGCGGCCGGCCGCGTCGTTGGTCAGATCGATGTGCGCGGAGATGGGTTGGTCGAGCGCCTGGCTTTGCACCATGGCCTGGCCACTGAGCGAGGTGACGGGGGCTTGGCGGTGCAGCACCGACACATCGAACGCCTGGGTGTGCAGCTGCAGCGAGGCCAGCGGCCAGTCGGCGAACGGGCGCAGCCCGGCTTGCGCTTCGAGCGACTGCGCGGCGCGCGTGCCGGTGGCGGCCGATTGCACCGTGGCGTGCAGGGCCGCAGCAGCCAGCGGGCCGTCGAGCGTCAGGCGGGCTTGCCAGCCGGACGGGTCGATGGCAGCGGCCGCAGCCGCTGATGGGGCGGCGCTGGCGGCCACCGGTTCGGTCTTTTTCGCCGTGGCGCCGCTCGGTGGGGCGAGTGGCGACAGCGCAATGCGCGCTTGCACCGCCATCGGCCCATGGATGTCGATGTGCGCCGTGCCGCTGGCTTGCCACTGCTGCCAGCCGACCCGCAGATCGTCCACGCGGTGCTGCTGGCCAAACGCCGCGCCGAGCTGCAAGCGCGCATGCAGATCGCGCAGCAATTCGTCGCCCAGACCGGACACATGCAGTGCGGCGATGCGCAGGTCGTCCACGTCGAGCTGCAGCGGCAAGGCCAGATCGGCGGGGGGCTTCATCGGACCGGGCGTGGGCGTGATCAGCACGTCCACGCGGGCGGCGTGCAGTTCGGCAAACCGCAGGTGCGCCCACAGCGAGGGGACATCGCTCGGTCGCACGGCCAGTGCGCGCCAGCTCAGCTCGGTGATCACCACGCGGTCGCCTGCGCCCGCGTGGCCCGACAGGTTGATCTGCACGCGCTGCGCGCTGAAGTCGCCGAGCAGCGCGCCGCGCGGCGCGGTGACCTGCAGCCACGGCAGCACGCCGGTCAGCCGCGTCAGCAGCCAGGTGCTGCCCGCCTCGCTGCCCACGGCCCACCCCGCCGTGCCGATGAGCGCGCTCACCGCGAGCAGCAACCCGCCGCCCAGGCTCGCGAGCGCCAGCCGCCAGCGAGCGCTGCGGCGCGGCGCGGGCGGCGGCGCTTCGCGAGGCACGTCGGCCTCAGGCGGCTGCGCGGGCTCGGTCGTGCTCAAAACGCGATCCCCACACTCAGGTGCATGCGCCAGGCCTGCACGTCATCGCCGTAGGCCATGTCCACGCGCAGCGGGCCCACCGGGCTGCGCCAGCGCAGACCCAGGCCGTAGCCCAGCACCGGGCGCAGGTGCTGCCAGCTGTCGGCGGCATTGCCCGCATCGACGAAGGCGGCCCACCACACCGAGGGGTGCTGCGCCGAGATCGGTCGCGCGACTTCGGCGCTGCCGGTCAGCAGCACGCGACCGCTGAGCAGCGCCCCGTCGGACTCGGGGCCGAGCGATCGGTAGGCGTAGCCGCGCACCGAGTCGTCGCCGCCGGCGCGAAACAGCAGCGTGTCGGGGATGCCCACCGAGCGCCGGGTGATCACCTGCCCGGCCTCGACGCGGGCCGTGCCGTACCAGGCCGCGCCCAGCGGGCGGTACAGCGTGTAGCGCCCGTACAGGCGGGCGAACGGGCCGTTGTGGTCGGTGCCGCTGGTGTCCTTGCGGCTGAGCGCGTAGCCCACGGCGGTCTGCGTCGACAGCGTCTGGCCATCGGTGGGCAGCAGCACGCTGTCGAGGTCGCGGTAGATCCAGTGGTAGCTGCCCGACAGCGCGTCGCTGTTCGAGGTGATGGTGCCGCGGTCCGACGCGGTGTCGAGCTTCGAATGCGTGATTTCCGCGAAGGTCAGCCGTTCGATGCGCGGCGTGTCCTGGGAGCGGCCCATGCGCAGGGAGGCCGAGTCGCGCACCTCCTTGACGGCCTCGAGCCGCTCGACATGGGCTGCAATCAGGTTGCGGTGCAGGCCCTCGAGCGGGTACGACGTCAGCTCGCCCGACCACGACTTGAGCTTCGAGCCGAGCTCGAGCGTGTTCTTGGCGATCCATTGCCAGCCAAAGGGCTGGCGGTGGATGTGCTCGGCGGTCAGGCGCGGGCCGGTGTTGGCGCTGACGCCCACGCCGAAGGTGGCTTGCTGCAGCGTGAGCTCGCGCACCCGCACCTCCACCGGTGCGGCCTGGGCGGTGTCGGGGGCGGCGTCGAGCACCACCGACGCCCCCTCGAACAGGCCCGCCTTTTGCAGCCGGTCCTGGAAGTCGAGCAGGTCGGCTTCGCGGTAGGGCGTGCCTGATTGAAGTGTCCACAGGTTGTTGACCGTGCTGGCGTCGTAGCGCTTGAGGCCTTCGATGTCGAGCGAGCCCAGCCGGTACAGCGCGCCGCTGTCGGCGCTCAGCTCGAGCGCCACGCTGTGGCTGGCTTCATCAACGCGTGCCGAGGTCGCCCCCCAGGTGGCCGCGGGATAGCCATCGGCGCGCAGTTTGGCCAGGGCCGTGTTCTTCGCGCTGCTCCAGTCGGACTGCCGAAACGCCCACTCGGGCGGCAGTTGCCACTCGTTGCGCACCTGCGCGATCAGCACCCGGGCGGCGAGGTCGCCCGTCTCGGCGGCTTCTTGCAGCGGCCCGGTGGCCTGGAACTCGAAGCGATCGACCACCGCCCGCGGCCCGGGCTGGACCTGCAGCCGCAGCCGCGGCACCTGGTGCCGGTGCGGGTGCGTGGGGGCGGGTGCCGGTGCGCTGGCCTGCGCTGCCGCCGGGCTCGCAGGTGCCGGTTCAGTGCCATTGAGCGTGGCCGATCCCACCCTCGAAACCTGCACCTCGGGCGCGAAGTAGCCCTCGGTCTCCAGCAGCGAGCGCACCTGGGCCGGTGCGGCGGACATCAGGCGGTCGATCTCGGCGCGCGTGATCTCGTCGCCCGCTGGCGCGTTCTGGTAGCGAGACAAGTCGAGGTAGGTGGCGAGCAGCCCGCGCAGCTTGCCGGGCGCCTCGATCTCGAGTCGGTACACCGGCTCGGTGGGCGTGACGACAACCCCCGCGGGCTCGGCCTCCGGCTTGCCGAACAGCGCCGACACGCTGGCGCAGCCGCCCAGGCCCAGCAGCGCTGTGGCGCAGCCGGCTGCCAGGGTGGTGCGCCATGCGTTCATGTGTTCAAGGTTCGCATGGCGGCGTCCAGTCCGGGCAGCGTCAACGCAAACATGCGTTGATTCATCAGCCGCTGGATGATCGCCACGCTTTGCCGGTAGTCCCAGCGCTCGGCGGGCTCGGGGTTGAGCCACACGCACTTGGGAAACGCCTCGGTCAGCCGCTGCAGCCACACCGCGCCGGTTTCCTCGTTGTGGAACTCCACGCTGCCTCCGGGTTGCAAGATCTCGTACGGGCTCATCGTGGCGTCGCCCACGAAGATCAACTTGTAGTCGCGGTTGTACTTGTGCAGCACGTCCCAGGTGGCGAACTTCTCGGCGTGGCGGCGCTGGTTGTGCTTCCACAGCTGGTCGTAGACGCAGTTGTGGAAGTAGAAGAACTCCAGGTGCTTGAACTGCGACTTGGCCGCGCTGAAGATCTCCTCGACGCGCCGGACGTGGTCGTCCATGCTGCCGCCCACGTCCATCAGCAGCAGCACCTTGATGTGGTTGTGGCGCTCGGGCACCATCTTCAGATCGAGGCAGCCCGCGTTGGCCGCGGTGGCGTGGATGGTGCCGTCGAGGTCGAGTTCCTCGGCCGAACCCTGGCGGGCAAAGCGCCGCAGCCGGCGCAGCGCGATCTGGATCTCGCGCGTGCCGAGTTCGACCTCGCTGTCGTAGTCCTTGAAACGCCGCTCGTCCCACACCTTGACCGCGCTGCGCATGCGGCTTGCGTCCTGGCCGATGCGAATGCCCTGCGGGTTGTCGCCCCAGGCGCCGAACGGGCTGGTGCCGCCGGTGCCGATCCACTTGGATCCGCCCTCGTGGCGCTCCTTTTGCTCGGCGAAGCGCTTTTTCAGCGTGTCCATCAGCTCGTCCCAGCCCATGGCGGCGATGGCGGCGCGGTCTTCGGCGCTCAGCGCGCGCTCCATCGCCTTGCGCAGCCATTCGGCCGGGATGTCGGCGCTGAAGTCGCCCAGCGACTCGATGCCCTTGAAGTACGCCGAAAACGCGCGGTCGAACGCATCGAAGCGAGATTCGTCCTTGACGAGCGTGGCGCGCGCCAGCGCATAGAACGACTCGAGCGTGGGCACGCCGTCCTCGTCATCGAGCACGCCGGCCTGCAGCGCTTCGAGCAGCGTGAGGAATTCGCGCACCGACACCGGCAGCTTCGCCGCGCGCAAGGCGAGGAAGAACGAAATCAGCATGCCAGATGACGGTACGTTCGAGTGGCAGCCCGCATGCGGCAGCGCTCAGCGCCGCTGCCGCTGCATCGACACCAGCTTTTCGAACAGGGCCATGTCCTGCTCGGTCTTGAGCAGCGCGCCCAGCAGCGGCGGCATGACCACCGAGGCGTCGTGGCTTTGCAGCACCTCGGGGGCGATGTCTTCGGCCAGCAGCAGCTTGAGCCAGTCGAGCAGCTCCGAGGTGGAGGGTTTCTTCTTCAGCCCCGGCAGGTTGCGCACGTCGTAGAAGTGCTTGAGCGCGGCCGACAGCAGCTGCTTCTTGAGGCCGGGAAAGTGCACCTCGACGATGCGCTGCATGGTGAGCGCGTCGGGGAACTGGATGTAATGGAAGAAGCAGCGCCGCAAGAACGCGTCGGGCAGTTCCTTCTCGTTGTTCGAGGTGATGAACACCAGCGGACGGTGCCTGGCCTGGATCAGCTCGCGTGTCTCGTAGACGTAGAACTCCATGCGGTCGATTTCGCGCAGCAAGTCGTTCGGGAACTCGATGTCGGCCTTGTCGATCTCGTCGATCAGCAGCACCACCGGCTCGTCGGCGGTGAACGCCTTCCACAGCACCCCGGGCACGATGTAGTTGCGGATCTCGCGCACCTTTTCGGCGCCGTCCACGCCGGCGAGCTGGCTGTCGCGCAGGCGGCTCACCGCGTCGTACTCGTACAGGCCTTGCTGCGCCTTGGTCGTGCTCTTGATGTGCCACTGCAGCAGTGGCATGCCCAGCGATTTGGCCACTTCCTCGGCCAGCATCGTCTTGCCGGTGCCGGGCTCGCCCTTGATCAGCAGCGGTCGCTGGAGCGTGGCGGCGGCGTTGACCGCGAGTCTCAGGTCATCGGTGGCGACGTAGTCCTGCGTTCCCTGAAACTTCATGTTGGTATCCGGTCGTCGAGGCGGCGCAGTATAGGCAAGGCCCCCCCCTATACTCCGCGCTGGTTTCACATCCTCACTCATCTTGCGTCAGACCATGAGAACTTTGATTTCCTTCGCGTTGACCCTGTTGATTTCGGGCACCTTCTGTTCGGTCGCGCTGGCGCAGGATGCCGCCGCAGGCCAGAAAAAGGCGCAGTTGTGCATTGGCTGCCACGGCATCGCCGGCTACCAGGCGAGCTTCCCGGAGATCCACAAGGTTCCGATGATTGCCGGCCAGAACCCCGACTACATCGTGTCGGCGCTCACCGCGTATCGCAAGGGCGAGCGCATGCACCCTTCGATGAGGGGCATTGCCGCCGCCCTGTCCGACCAGGACATGGCCGATCTGGGCGCGTTCTATTCCGCTCAGTCACAAGGCCCCGCGGCCCCGGCCGCCGTCGAGGCCCCGTCAGCCCAGGTGGCCGAGCTGGTGAAGAAGGCCAACTGCACGTCTTGCCACGGCGAGAACTACAGCAAGCCGGTCGCACCGAGCTACCCGAAGATTGCCGGCCAGCATGCCGACTACCTCTACGTGGCCCTCAAGGCCTACCAGACGGATGGCAATCCGCAGGTCGGTCGCAAGAACGCGGTCATGGGCGGCATGGCGCGCCAGTTCACCCATGCCGAGCTCAAGCTGCTGGCCAACTACCTCGGCTCGCTGCCGGGCGAGCTGAAGACGGTAGAGCAGTCGCGCTGGCGCTGAGGTTTCGCCTCACCCCCGAGAAAGCCGCTGCTTGCAGCGGCTTTTTTCATGCGCGCTCGCCATCGCCTGACAGGTGGTGATGGCTCAAGTCGCCTTGCCATGTGTCGATACTCGGTCAGGAGTTTCGTCTCATGCTCAAGAAAGTACCGGTCGATCAAATGCGTCTGGGCATGCACCTGCAGGCGCTGTCCGGCGCCTGGCTGGAACATCCGTTCTGGAAGACCCAGTTCGTGCTGCGCGACGCCGCCGATCTGAAAAAACTCCAGGACAGCGGCGTGCTCGAGTGCTGGATCGACGTGTCCAAGGGCCTCGATGTGGCCGCGCCGCTCAGCGTGGTGCCGGTGGCCGCGCCGCCGGCGGTCGATGCCGAAGCCGCCGCCGACCTCGCCCGCGCCGCCCAGTTGGCCCGCAAGACCGACGTGCCCTTCGACGAAGAGGTTCGCCGTGCCGCGGCGTTGTGCACCAAGTCGCGCGCGGCGGTGGTGTCGCTGTTCAACGAGGCCCGCATGGGCCGCACGATCGACACCGAAAAATGCAGCGAGCTGGTCACCGAGATCGCTGAATCGGTGTGGCGCAACCCGTCGGCGCTGGTGTCGCTGGCCCGTTTGAAGACCCACGACGACTACACCTACATGCATTCGGTGGCGGTGGCCGCGCTGATGGTTGCGCTGTCCAAGCAAATGGGGCAAGACGAAACCCAGGCTCGGCTGGCGGCCGAGGCCGGCCTGCTGCACGACCTGGGCAAGGCCCTGATGCCGGTCGCCGTGCTCAACAAGCCCGGCAAACTCACCGACGACGAGTTCACCACCATCAAGACCCATCCGGAGCGCGGCCATGAGTTGCTGCTCACCGGCCGCGGTGTCGACGCCATGGTGCTCGATGTGTGCTTGCACCACCACGAGAAGATGGACGGCTCGGGCTACCCGCACCGCTTGCAGGGCGAGCAGATCTCGCTGCTCGCGCGCATGGGCTCGGTGTGCGACGTCTACGACGCGATCACCTCCAACCGGCCCTACAAGAAGGGCTGGGATCCGGCCGAATCGATCACCCGCATGGCCGCGTGGTCCAAGGGTCACTTCGACGTGGCGGTGTTTCGCGCCTTCGTGACCAGCCTGGGCATCTACCCCGTGGGCTCGCTGGTGCGTTTGCGCTCGGGCCTGCTGGCGGTGGTGACGCAGCAAACCCCGGCCAAGCTCACCGCGCCCGAGGTCAAGGTGTTCTTCTCGATCAAGCAGGGCCTGCACGTGACGCCGCGCCTGCTCAATCTGGCCGATGCGCGCTGCACCGACCGCATCATCGGACGCGAATCCAACGAGCAGTGGCAGTTCGCCCAGCTCGACGAGCTCTGGGCCGGCGAAGACGTCTTGCGCAAGCTCGGCCGCAAGGGCTGAGGTCCCGCCCGCGGCCGCCACGCGGCGGCCCCTACACTGCGCCGGCTCATCCAGAGCGCGGAGTCGTTGATGAACCCAGTGCAATCCCTGCGGCGCGCGCACGTGCGCCGCCTTTTGAGCGGGTGGCTGATCGGCGTGGCCTGCGCCAGCGGTGCCACGATGGCGTCTGCTCAAACGCTGCGCTGGTCATCGCAGGGCGATCCGCTGACGATGGATCCGCATTCGCAAAACGAACTGCTGACCAACAACCTCACCGGCCAGATCTACGAGCCGCTGGTCGGGCGCGATCGCTCGCTGGCCATCGTGCCGGTGCTGGCCACCTCGTGGCAGCAGGTGAGCCCCACGCTGTGGCGCTTCAAGTTGCGCGCCAACGTGACGTTCCACGACGGCACGCCGTTCACCGCCGACGACGTGGTGTTTTCGGTGGAGCGCGCGCGCGACGGCGTGTCCGATCTCAAGAACTACGCGCTGGCGCTCGGCGAGCTCAAGGTGGTCGATGCGCTGACCATCGACTTCGTGCTCAAGCAGGTCAACCCGGTGTTTCTCGAGCACCTCTACACCGTGCAGATCATGAGCCGCGCCTGGGCCGGCAAGCACGGCGCATCCCGGCCCATCGACTTCAAGACCCGGTCCACCGGCTACGCCTCGCTCAACGCCAACGGCACCGGCCCGTACCGGCTGGTGCTGCGCGAGCCCGACGTGAAAACCGTCTACCGACGCAACCCGACCTGGTGGGGCCGCCTCGAAGGCAACGTGCAGGAGGTGGTCTACACGCCCATCAAGAGCGACGCCACCCGGGTGGCCGCGTTGATTTCCGGCGAGCTCGACTTCGTGCTCGACCCCGCCCCCCAAGACCTGATCCGGCTGCGCAAGACCGACGGCATCAAGGTGATCGAAGGCCCCGAGAACCGCATCATCTTCATCGGCATGGACCAGTCGCGCGACGAACTGCTCTACAGCAGCGTCAAGGGCAAGAACCCGTTCAAGGACGAGCGCGTGCGCCGCGCGCTGTACCAGTCGATCGACATCGACACCGTGCGCAGCCGCCTGATGCGCGGCCAGTCGCTGCCCACCGGCGGCATGACGCCGTCGCCGCGCGGCGCGTTCAATGACCCCGCGCTCGAGCAGCGGCTGCCGTTCGACCTGGCCGCGGCACGTCAGCTGATGACGGACGCCGGCTACCCGCAAGGCTTCGAGGTGGCGCTCGACTGCCCGAACAACCGCTACATCAACGACGAGGAAATCTGCCAGACGCTGGCCGCCATGTGGGCCAAGCTGGGCGTGCGCGTGCGGCTCAACGCCATGCCGCGCTCGATCTTCTTTCCGCGGCTGCACCGCATGGACACCTCGCTCTATCTGATGGGCTGGGGTGGCGCCAGCACCGACGCCGAGATCACCCTCACGCCGCTCATGCGCAGCCGCGGCGACGGCGGTGTGGGCGCCTGGAACTTCGGCCAGATGAGCAATGCGCGGCTCGATGAAGCCGCCGCCGCCTCCAGCCGCGAGGCCGATCCGGCCCGTCGCGAGCAGCTCATCAAGACCGCGCTGCGTGAGCAGCAAGCCGCGGTCAACTACATCCCGCTGCACCGGCAGGTCATCTCATGGGCCGCGCGGCAAAACGTCGACGTGGTGCAGCGCGCCGACAACTGGGTCGAGTTCGCGTGGATCCGGGTGAAGTGAAGGCGCTGCCGTCACCGCACGACGACCCGCGCGGCTTCCTGCGCGCTTTGTTTGACGCCGCCGTGGCGCGCGCGCTGCCGGCCGGCGTGATCGCCGCGCACCTGCCTGCGCCACCGGCCGGTCGCACGGTGGTGATCGGCGCGGGCAAGGCCGCAGCCGCCATGGCCGCCGCGGTCGACGCGCTGTGGCCGGCCGCGGCACCGCTCGGCGGGCTGGTCGTCACCCGCTACGGCCATGTGCCGCCGGCGTGTGGCTTGCCATCGGCGCGCATCGAGGTGCTCGAAGCCGGCCACCCGCTGCCCGATGCGGCCGGGGCGCACGCCGCACAGCGCATCGCCGCGCGGGTCAGCGGTCTGGGGCCCGATGACCTGGTGCTGTGCTTGCTGTCGGGTGGCGGCTCGGCGCTGCTGGCCATGCCGGCGGCGGGCCTCACGCTGCAAGACAAGCAGGCCATCAGCGCCGCCTTGCTGCGCAGTGGCGCGCCCATCGGCGAGATCAACTGCGTGCGCCGCCACCTGTCGGCGATCAAGGGCGGGCGGCTGGCCGCGCTGTGTGCGCCGGCGCGCGTGGTCAGCCTGCTGATCAGCGACGTGCCGGGCGACGCGCCCGAGGCCATCGCCAGCGGCCCCACGGTGGCCGACCCCACCACCTGTGCCGACGCGCTGGCCATCCTCGATCGCCACGCCATCGCGATCCCCGAGGCGGCCCGGCGCGGCCTGGCGCGCGGTGAGTTCGAAACGCTCAAGCCCGGCGATGCGCTGTTGGCCGGCCACGACGTGCGGCTGATCGCCACGCCGCAGCATTCGCTGCAAGCCGCCGCCGCGCTGGCACGCCAGGCCGGTTTGAGCGCGCACATCCTGAGCGACGCCCTCGAGGGCGAATCACGCGAAGTCGGCAAGGTGCACGCCGCGCTGGCCCGCGCGGTGGCGCAGCGCGGTGAGCCCTTTGCGCGCCCGTGCGTGATCCTGAGCGGCGGCGAAACGACGGTCACCGTCAAGGCCTCCGGCGGGCGCGGCGGTCGGGCGAGCGAATTCCTGCTGGGCTGCGCC
>CAIVGK010000078.1 GCA_903905475.1 uncultured Burkholderiales bacterium
CTTGCTGTTACCGCCCCGGGCCTCCGGAGCCCGCGCCATGGTCGGGAACCCCAGCGTCTCCACCACCTGCAGGCCCAGGCCACGGGCTTTGACCTCAAAGGCGGGCGGCGGCGGGTTGTCGCTGACGATCACCGCGTCACCACCCAACAGCTGCCGCGCATCGCGCTGCATGCCGCCTTGCAGCCGGTCGGCAAAAAAGCCCACCGCCGTCAGGGCCGCCACCGCCAGCGTCACCGCCAGCACCAGCAGGCGCAACTCGCCCGAACGCAAATCACGCCACAGCGAGCGGCTGCCCAGCTGCCAAAAAGAAATGTTCATGGGGCTAGGTTAGCACTGAAGGCAAAACCAAGTCACCCCACAGGCAGACACCAAGGTATCGACGATTTACGGATGCTCTGACTTACACTAAGTAATCTCCTACCCTATCAAATATTAGGCATTTAGATTACTTATGAAGAAAATTGAGCTGATCCGAAGGTTGGCAGAGCTCGATCGACGCGGCGTGCATGTGCTGGCACGTCGCGACATCGAGAAGCTCTTTCCCGACGAAGGCGAGAAGGCCTTAGAAAAATCGTTACAGCGGATGGTTACCGACGGTCTGCTGCAGCGGGTGGCCAGGGGACTCTACGTCAACCCGGCGGCGACAAGCAAGAACCGTTGGATCGCCGAGGAAGTCGCCAAAGCCCTTCGCCCGGGTTGTCTCTCCTATGTCAGCCTGGAGTCGATGCTGTCCGAGTACGGCGCGATCTCGCAAATCCCCATCAACCGAATGACGGTCATGACAACAGGCAAGAGCGGCGTGGTCGACACCCCTTACGGCGTCATCGAATTCACGCACACCAAACGAAGCGTCACAGACATCCTCAACCGCACAGCGCAGACCAAGGGTCGCCCGCTGAGGATCGCCACCCAGGAGGCGGCCATCCGAGACCTGTTGCGGGTAGGCCGCAACGCCAACATGATCGATCAAGGTGAGCCAGACGACCGGCAAGCAGGAGAAACTCCATGAACGACAACCGGGAGGATTTCAACGCACTGGTGGACATGGCCATGGCCAATCCGGGGTTGTCGGCGATGCGGCCGGTGGTGGAAAAAGAGCTGTTGCACTATGAAATCTTTCAAGCGCTGGACGCCGAGGGGCTGCTCAAAGGGCTGGTGTTCCAAGGCGGCACCTCGCTGCGGCTTTGCCGGGGGTCAGATCGGTTCAGCGAGGATCTTGACTTTGCTGGCGGCAAAGACTTCTCTGCCGACAGCATGCAAAAAATCACAACGTGCATGGAAAAGCGCATCGGGCAGCGCTTCGGCCTGAAAGTCGCGGTTAACCACAAGCCAAGTGGCGTGGGCGAGGACGGGATCAAGAACATCCGCGTCAGCAAGTGGTGGATATCGATCGAGACAAGCCCTGAAAACCCTGCCATGCCGCGGCAGAGAATCAAGTTGGAAGTGGCGAATATCCCGGCCCACACCCGCGAGCTGGTGCCGCTTCGCGCCAACTACGAACTCCTGAGTGCCATGCCCACTGTGCTGGTCAACACCGAGACCCTTGACGAGATCATGGCGGACAAGGTGTTGGCCTTCCCGACCTCGCTTTTGGACAATCAAGGCCAACCGGTGGGACTCGACTCAAGCAAGATCCGCCACCGCGACATCTGGGACCTGGCTTGGATGTCGACACGCGGCACCCAGCTGGTGCCGGAGTTGGTCATCGCCAAAATCCAGGACTACGGCGTGATGAACTACCCGCGCCTGCTGGCGGCGGCAATTGAGCAGACACCGCAGATCGTCAAAAGCCGCGCGTTCAAGGCGCAGATGACCCGCTTCATAGATTCAGCCACCGTGACCAAGACACTCGCCACCGATGGCTACGCCGGCTACTTGGCATCGTCAGTGGCAGGCCTTTTTATGCAGATGCAGAAGGCGCTGAGCGCCAAACCCTGAACGTCCCACGCCACCACCCCCTACCGCTCGTTCATTGCCCCGGCAAACGCCTTGTACACCGGCTTGGCCAGGTACTTCAGCACCGAGCGCCGGCCGGTGCGGATGTCCACCGTGGCGGTCATGCCGGGTTTGAGGGCCATCTATTCCAGCTTCGGGTTGACCTTGAGCTCAAACACCATCTCACCCTCGGTGAGTGATATCTGAATCAGCTCGTCCGCGGCACGCAGCACCCCAGCAATCGGCGCGGTCAGGGTGGTTTTGCCCAGAATGCTTTGCCGCTCGTCGAGTTTGTAACGGTTGGAGGCCGGGTCTGTCCGATCGGCACTACCCTTTCAAGTTGGTCCAATCGTGGTTTGCGAGAACATCTTTACTGCAGGAAGAAGAAAAACAGCGCCGCCTGGCGGCCCGAAACGCCCGAAACGCGGCCCATGGGGTTGCCGCTGGCGTTGCGCACATCGCTGCCGTC
>CAIVGK010000079.1 GCA_903905475.1 uncultured Burkholderiales bacterium
CCATCTCGAACTCTTTCCAGCCGATCAGCGATTCTTCGATCAGCAGTTCCTTGGTCGGCGACAGGTCCAGCCCGCGCTTGCAGATCTCTTCGAACTCCTCCGGGTTGTAGGCGATGCCGCCACCAGTGCCGCCCATCGTGAAGCTGGGGCGGATGACCATCGGGAAACCGGTGGCCTTCGAGGCCAGCGCAGAAGAGCGCGACACGCGCGGGTTCATCTCGATGACCACCATGCGGCCGTCTTGCGGATTGATGGCGAACTGCACGTTGGAGCCACCGGTGTCCACACCGATCTCGCGCAGGATCGCGATGCTCGCGTTGCGCAGCAACTGGTACTCCTTGTCGCTCAGGGTCTGCGCCGGCGCCACCGTGATGGAGTCACCCGTGTGGATGCCCATCGGGTCTAGGTTCTCGATCGCGCAAACGATGATGCAGTTGTCCGCCTTGTCGCGAACCACCTCCATCTCGAACTCTTTCCAGCCGATCAGGCTTTCCTCGATCAGCAGTTCCTTGGTCGGCGACAGGTCCAGTCCGCGCTTGCAGATTTCCTCGAATTCTTCGGGGTTGTAGGCAATGCCGCCGCCGGTTCCACCGAGCGTGAAGCTCGGGCGGATCACCATCGGAAAGCCGGGCCCGTCGATCTCGGCCGAGATCTGCTGCTGCACGGCGAGTGCTTCTTCCATCGAGTGGGCAATGCCGCTGCGCGCCGAACCCAGGCCGATGCCGGTCATCGCGTCCTTGAACTTGAGCCGGTCCTCGGCTTTTTCGATGGCCTTTTCATTGGCGCCGATCATCTCGACGCCGTACTTGGCCAGCACGCCGTGCTTGTGCAGGTCGAGCGCGCAATTGAGAGCCGTTTGACCACCCATGGTCGGCAGCACCGCATCCGGGCGCTCCTTGGCGATGATCTTTTCAACCACCTGCCAGGTGATGGGTTCGATGTAGGTCGCATCGGCCATTTCCGGGTCGGTCATGATCGTCGCAGGGTTGCTGTTGACGAGGATGACGCGGTAGCCCTCTTCACGCAGCGCCTTGCAGGCCTGGGCTCCGGAGTAATCGAATTCGCAGGCTTGTCCGATGATGATCGGGCCGGCACCAATGATCAGGATCGAGCGGAGGTCGGTGCGCTTAGGCATTTGCGCCTCCAATCGACGCGGCACGCGGTGCTTGCATCAAGCCAATGAAGCGGTCGAACAGATAGCCGATGTCGTGCGGCCCCGGCGACGCCTCGGGATGACCCTGAAAACAGAATGCGGGGCGATCGGTACGCGCCAGTCCTTGCAAGGTGCCGTCGAACAAACTCACGTGTGTCGGTCTCAGGTTGTTCGGCAAAGTGCTCTCGTCAACGGCGAAGCCGTGGTTTTGGCTGGTGATGCTCACCCGGCCGGTGTCAAGGTCCTTGACCGGGTGATTGGCACCGTGGTGCCCGAATTTCATCTTGAAGGTCTTGGCACCCGAGGCCAGCGCCAGGATCTGGTGTCCCAGGCAGATTCCGAACGTCGGAATGCCCGTCTCGATCAGGTGGCGCGCGGCTTCGATGGCATAGGTGCAAGGCTGCGGATCGCCGGGGCCATTGCTCAAGAAGATGCCGTCAGGGCGCAGCGCCAGAACCTCCTGGGCCGAGGTTTCGGCCGGAACCACCGTGACCTTGCAGCCGCGACTGGCCAACATGCGCAAGATGTTGCGCTTGACACCAAAGTCATAGGCGACCACATGGAACTTCGCATCAGTCAGGCTGCCATAGCCCTCACCGAGCGCCCATTCGGTCTCGGTCCAGACATGGCTGATTGGGTTGCTCACCACCTTGGCCAGATCGAGACCGGACATGCTGGGTGCCGAGCGCGCGGCGGCCAGTGCCAATTCGACATGCGACTCGCCGATGCTTTCGCCCACAGCCAAGGACAGGATGCAACCGTTTTGAGCACCCGTGGTGCGAAGCAAGCGGGTCAGGCGGCGCGTGTCGATGTCGGCAATCGCGACGGTGCCCTCGCGCTGGAGGTACTGCGCCAGCGTCTCGGTCATTCGAAAATTGGACGCCCGCAAGGGGAGGTCCCTAATGATCAAACCGGCGGCGTGAATCCGATCGGATTCAACGTCTTCCGGGTTGACGCCATAGCTTCCGATGTGTGGGTACGTCAGCGTGACGATCTGACGGCAGTAGCTCGGATCGGTCAGGATTTCCTGGTAACCGGTCAGCGAGGTGTTGAACACCACCTCGCCACTGGTTTGGCCCGGTGAGCCGATGGAAGTGCCGATGAAGCGGGAGCCGTCTGCGAGTACGAGGATTGCGGGGGGCAAGACGGGCAGCAAGGAAAACTCCGTTGATGCACCCAGTTCTGCCCCGCAGCGCGAGCTGCAAGTTCGAATCCGGTGGGAAACTGAAAGGGTTTCTCTGGGGGCGGGGGATGCTCAGATGAGTCGCTCATTGTAAGTCGAGACCGCGCGCTGGGGCCCACCGAATGGCACCGGTGGGCGCCTGAGCACGGTCCCCGCGCACCGTGCTGGGGCCGTACCACATCAATACATGACTCAAACGGTAGGGAACTAGAATGCCCCGCGTGGGTCACACAAAGTCGTTATGTCCCCTTGGAGGTCACCATGAGTGAAAGTCTGCGTTCTTCCCCCTACCTGTATTCCGGCGCTGCCACTTCCGTGGAACAGCGCAATCGCGTCTTGCGCAACACGTATTGGCTGCTGGCGCTGTCGATGGTGCCCACGGTTCTGGGTGCCTGGATCGGTGTCACGACGGGTCTGGCCACGGCGCTGTCGCCCATGATGGGTCTGGTGGTCTTCATGGCCGGCGCGTTCGGGTTCATGTACGCGATCGAAAAGACCAAGAACTCTGCAGCCGGCGTTCCGTTGTTGCTGGGCTTCACCTTCTTCATGGGCCTGATGCTGTCGCGCCTGGTCGGCGCCGTGCTGGGCCTGTCCAATGGTGCCGGCCTGATCATGATGTCGTTCGCCGGGACGGGCGCGATCTTCCTGGGCATGGCGACGATGTCTTCGATCATCAAGCGCGATCTGGGCTCGATGGGCAAGTTCCTGTTCATCGGCGTGATCATGCTGCTGGTCGCGGGCATCGCGAACGTGTTCATCCAGTCGAGTGCGCTGACGATCACGCTGTCGGTGCTGGCCATCGGCATCTTCTCGGCGTTCATCCTGTATGACCTGAAGCGCGTCAAGGACGGCGAGGAGACCAACTACATCACCGCCACGCTCAGCGTCTACCTGAGCCTGTACAACGTGTTCCAGTCGCTGCTCGCGATCCTTGGGATGACGGGCGGCCGCGACGAGTGAGCCTTTGATCACTGATGGAAGTTCAAACGGGGCCTGCGGGCCCCGTTTTCGTTTTCAGGTCGGCTTCACGGTTCGACCCGGTCGAACACCGCGAGGCTCTCCACGTGGGCCGTGTGCGGAAACATGTTGACCGCACCGGCAGCGGCCAGCGTGTAGCCGGCCTGATGCACCAGCAACCCGGCGTCTCGGGCCAGCGTGGCTGGGTTGCAACTCACGTAGACGATGCGCCTCGGCGGGCGGTAGCCCGGTGCTGCACCGGGATTCAACGCGACGTCGGCCAGGGCCTTGGCCAACGCGAAGGCGCCCTCGCGCGGTGGGTCGATCAACCACTTGTCGGCGGCACCGAGTGCCGCCAAACCGCGAGTGTCGATTTCAAACAGGTTGCTCGCAGCGAATCGCGTCTTTGCGGACAACCCGTTGAACGCCGCGTTCTCGCGCGAGCGCTCCACCAGAGCAGCGCTCCCCTCGATGCCGAGCACCTCGCGAGCCAGCGTGGCAATCGGCAAGGTGAAATTTCCCAGGCCACAAAACCAGTCGATCACACGCTCGGCGGGTTGAGGGTCGAGCAGGCGCAAAGCACGGGTGACCAGCGTGCGATTGATCTGGTGATTGACCTGCGTGAAGTCCGTCGGCCTGAACCGCATCGTGATGCCAAATTCGGGAAGGCTGTACGACAACACCGCGTCCCGCGCATCGAGCGGGCGCACTGTGGCGGGGTCGTGCGGCTGCAGCCACCACTGCACCGAATGCTGCGCAGCGAAATCACGCAGGCGCTGCAGATCGGCAGCCGTCAACGGCGCGAGGTGGCGCAACACCAAGGCCACGACATCATCGCCGACCGCCACTTCGATCTGCGGCAAACGGTCCGGGTGATCCATGCTGCCGATGAGATCGGCCAGTCGAGGCAACAGCGCGCTCAGATGCGGCGGGAGCACCTCGCAGCGGCTCATGTCGGCGACGTGGCTCGACTTTCGCTCGTGGAAGCCGACCAGCACCTTGCCCTTTTTGGCCACGAGCCGCACCGACAACCGAGCGCGATAGCGGTAGCCCCAGGCCGGTCCTTCGATCGGCCGGAGCACCTGTTCTGGCTTGACCTTGCCCAGATGCCGCAGACCATCCTCGAGCGCACGCTGCTTGGTCGCCAGCTGGGCACTCGGCTGAAGGTGCTGCATATTGCAGCCACCGCACGTGCCGAAATGCGGGCAGCGCGGCGTCACGCGTTGCGAACTCTCACGGCGAAGCGCCGTGATCGTGGCCTGCTCCCACTGGTTCTTGCGGCGAAAGACGCTGACTTGGACCTGTTCCCCGGGCAGCGCGCCCTCGATGAACACGACCTTGCCCTCGGCGTTGTGAGCCACCCCCTGACCGTCAAGGTCGAGGGATTCGACGCTCAGCCATTCAGTACTTGCTGTCATCTTTCGATTATCTCGGGCCGAACCGGGCTCGAAAACCCCACGACAACCGAGGGATCCATCGCCGTGCGCCGGCTGACTGCTCGCGTTGATCAGCGCGGCGGCAACAACTTCGCCGGGTCGATCGGCTTGCCCTGCCGACGAATCTCGAAGTGCAACCGCACCGACTCGGCGTCGGTGGAACCCATTTCGGCGATTTTCTGACCACGCCGCACGGCTTGATCCTCTTTCACCAGCAGCGACTGGTTGTGCGCGTAGGCCGTGAGGTAGGTGCTGTTGTGCTTGACGATCACCAGATTGCCGTAGCCACGCAAACCCGAGCCGGCATAAACGACTCGGCCATCGGCGGCGGCCAACACGGGGTCACCGGCTTTGCCTGCGATGGCAAGGCCCTTGCTCTTGATCTCATCGAAATTGGTGGTCACCGGGCCATTGGCAGGCCACAACCAGTTGACGGCGTCATCGCCGCCGACCGCGGGCGCAGGCGCGCTGGCGGCTGAAACGCCGGCCGATGCTGCCGCGGCTGACGCGGCCCCTGCTGAGCCGCCCGCGGGCGCAGCACCGGGCTTCGAGTCGGGAGCGCGGGTCTCGACCTTGGCGACGGCCACCGGCCGGGTGCCCGGCAGCGAGGGGTCAGCACCTGGCGGAGCCACCCGCAGGACCTGGCCTACCTCGATGAGATTGGGGTTGTCGAGCCCGTTCCAGCGGGCCAGATCCTTCCAGTTCTGGCCGTTGTCGAGCGCGATTCGCACCAGCGTGTCTTGCGGCCTGACGGTGTAGTAGCCGGGCTTGCCAGCGTTGTCTGATCCGGCAGGCGTGGCCGGCTGAGCCGGGCGCTTGGCATCCCTGGAAGACGGGCTGATCGACTTGGCCGGGGCCCTTCGATCTTCAACAGGAGCACGGTGCGTTGACGAGCAACCGACCAAAAGCAAGCCAGAAATCACAGCGCACAGAACTCCCGCCCTGCGCCGCCGCACCTCGTTCATCGTTCTCATCCGCGACGTCACCTCGGTCAAATCGAACCAGATTTTAGGGGGACGAACTGCACCGCCTCGTACTCGGTGCGCTGGAAACCACCGTCGTCCAGACGGTCGATCACGACGAGCTTCTGCTTGCTTGCCGTGTCGAGCACCGGAGAGATCAAGCGCCCGCCCACGGCCAGCTGCGCCAGCCAGGCCTCAGGCACATCGGCGCCACAGGCTGCAGCGATGATGCTGTCGTAGGGCGCGTTGGGGGGATGCCCCAACATGCCATCGCCGTAGACCAGCCGCAGGTGGTTCATGCGCAGCGGTGCAACAAGGTCACGCGCCTTGTCGTGCAGACCTCGGATGCGCTCGACCGAAACCACATGACGCGACAGCCGGCACAGCACCGCGGCCTGGTAGCCACAACCGGTGCCGACTTCGAGCACCCTGCCAAGGTGGCCGCCCGCTCGTGCCGTGGCGCCATCCATCAGCACGCCGATCATGCGCGTGACGACTGACGGCTTCGAAATCGTCTGGCCGTGGCCAATCGGCAGGCTGGTGTCTTCGTAGGCCTGGGTGACCAGCGCCGCATCGACAAACAAATGCCGGGGCACTGCGGCCATGGCATCGAGCACCCGGGCATCGTGGGGGCCGGCGGCGCGCAAGCGCTCGACCATGTTGCGGCGCACACCCTCGGAGTCGAGCCCCAGCCCGGTGGGACGCGCCACTGAGGCCGCGTTGGCGCCAGAACGCAACGTGGCCGCGGAGCGCGGCTGCGAGGCCGTCGCGGCGGCCAAGGCCAAGGGCTCCCCGGGTGAGCTGACCAGTTTTTTGGGTGGCCGCGCCATTTGCTCCAGACGCAGCGGGAACTTGCCGCCCCGAGGGGGGGAGTCGCTCACGACTTGGAACTCGGGCTCAGCCAAGTCTGCCAACGCGGCGACGCCGCATGGTCGGTCAGGTCGACTTGCAGTGGCGTGATCGAAATGCAGCCCTGTGCCACGGCGTGAAAGTCGGTGCCTTCGCCGGCCTCGCGCGCGTCTCCGGACGGGCCGATCCAGTACATCGTGTCCCCACGCGGGCTGGTTTGGCGAATCACAGGCTCGCTGGCATGCCGCCGACCCAGACGGGTGATCTGCAGCGGGAGTTGATCCGCATCGGCTCGGTTCGGAATGTTCACGTTGAGCAGGAACGGCCGCTGCGCCACAGGCTCACTCAGCACGCGGTCGATGACCTGACGGGCCACCCGCGCCGCCGCGTCAAGATGCCCCCAGCCCTTGTCCACCTGCGAGAAGGCGATCGATGGAATCCCGAACAAGAAGCCTTCCATCGCCGCCGCGACGGTGCCCGAGTACAAGGTGTCATCGCCCATGTTCGCGCCCTGGTTGATCCCGGAGACCACCAGGTCAGGGCGCTCGAGAAACAGCCCCGTCAGCGCCACGTGAACGCAGTCGGACGGGGTGCCATTGAGATAGTGAAACCCGTTGGTCGCCACGTAGGCCGACAGCGGCCGGGTGAGGGTCAGCGAGTTGGACGTGCCACTGGCGTTTTGCTCGGGGGCGATCACATCGATGTGGCCCAAGCCCTCGCACGCCTGCACCAGCGCCGCGAGCCCGGGCGCCAGGTAGCCATCGTCGTTGGCAATCAGGATTCGCATGCTCACGATTGTAGGAGTCGGGTCACGCTGACCACCTCGACAAGGCTCTCTCGGCGCCCCCGCTGGTGTGGCCGACCACCCTGCTAGGATTTGTCGACTTGGAGCGACTGCTGGCCATGCCCGTCAATGTACTGATCGTCGAAAAAAACCCGCAGGCCCGAGCCTTCATGGAGCGCGTGGTTCGCGAGAGCTTCAGCGATGCGTTGAACGTCACCGCAGCCAGCGATCTCGATGCGGCCCGGCGGGCCCTCCGCGCCAGCAGGCCACCTGCCGATCCTGCGCTGGAGCCAGCGCAGCCCTTCGACATCATGCTGATCGATCTGGACCTGCCCGACGGCCATGCGCTGACGCTGCTGACCGAGGTGGCACGCCACCCCTCGCGCAAGATCGTCACCACGCTTTACGCCGATGACGAGCACCTGTTTCCGGCCTTGCAGCAAGGCGTCAACGGTTACCTGTTGAAGGAAGACCGTTTCGAGGTCCTGATCGAAGCGCTGCAGAAAATCGTTCGCGGCAACCCACCCGTGTCGCCTGCCATGGCCCGTCGCATGCTCGCCCACTTCCGGCAGGACGCCGACGGCCTCCAAGAGCTGACGTCGTCCGAGATCGATGTGCTCACGCACCTGAGCAAAGGGTTCACGGTCAAGGAGATCGCCAACCTGATGAAGATCAAGTGGACGGCCGTCAGCGAACACACCAGCGCGGTGTGCAAGAAGCTGAGCGCGTCGGCTCGAGCCAGCGATTCCGGCCAGTGACCTGACCCTCCGAGCTGCGACATGTTGAACGACGAGCGGCTGGCGCTCATCGCTGAAAGCCACGCGAGGCTGACCGGTCGTGACCTCGTGGCACCCGCCGGCGACCTGCGCGAAGCGCTGTGGAACGCTCGCTCGGTGATCGTGGCGCACGGTACCGAGCCCGACCCGGTGTTCTTCTACGGCAACCGGATGGCGCTGGCCTTGTTCGAAATGGACTGGACGTCGTTCGTGCGCATGCCGTCACGGCTGTCCGCCGAGCCGCTGTTGCGCGAAGAGCGGGCCCGGGTACTTGAGCGCGTGAGCCGTGACGGCTACATCAGCGACTACTCGGGCATCAGGGTTTCATCGAGCGGCAAGCGCTTTCGCATCGAGCAGGCGGTCGTGTGGGATCTGCTCGACGCCTCGGGAGCGTGCCACGGCCAGGCGGCCACCTTCGACCACTGGGGGCCGGCATAGCGCTGCGGCGTCGCCCCCCCCAACCCCGACTGAGTCCTGCGCAAGACGAATCCTGCGCCGACCCTTGACAGCCCAAGCCCGCCTCATATACTGTACGTTCATACAGTACATGGAGTTCGCGATGAACATCGACTACCGACAGTGCTACCGGCCGGAACCGTCGCTCTCGTTTCCAGATTGGGTGCGCCGCTTGTGGATCTGGCTCTAGCCCCATGGCCCGCTGGGCGGACGACCGACACATTCGGACACCGCGCCACGCGAAGCGCGCCGGATAATCCGGTTCAGTGAAAACCCTCCGCGTCTTCCTGCTGGTACTGCTTGCGTTGCTGCTGCCCATCCGCGGCGCGGTCGGCGCGGCCACGATGTGCCCGGAAGGGGTCCCAGCCGTCAGCAGTGTGGCGGCCTCGGCGCACACCACGGGCCACCATCACACAGCGCAAGAGGCTTCGGAGGCATCGCTCCACCAAGGCCAGCCGTGCCCGGGCGATCACACCTCCACAGCCACATCCGCGCACCCGGGCGGTTGCAACGCCTGCGCTTCTTGCTGCTCGGTGACACCCATGCTGAACACCCTGCCGGTGATTCAGTCGCCGGTCGATGCTGCACCGGTGAGGTTCCCGCCACTGCTGGCGCCCGCGCCCACGTTCCACAGCGACGCGCAAGAGCGTCCCCCTCGAAGTACCTGACCCTGCAAGGCCTCCTCGCCGAGGCCTGTCGGGCCCGTGCGCGCCGCGCGCGGGATTCAGCCGCCGGCCTTGGACCGGTGGCGGTTCAGTTGACTTCAACCCATGACCCACAACCTCAGATCGCCTGCGTGGCAGGGCGATGCCGCCAGCCGCCGCAGCCGCAGTGACCAACGCCTCGGCGCCCACGTGTGCCCATCACCGAGAACCGTGCGATCCGCGTCGCAAGACGCCATGCGCCTGGCCCTGAGCGCACTCGCATCGCTGCTGCTGACGGGCTGCGCCTCCTTTTCCGCCGATGGGGGCTTCGGTGCCGTGCAGCAACTGACTCAGGAGCGCACCGGTCACTCACCGACCTACCAGGCCACACCCCAGCAAGGCGAGCTGGCGCGCCCTCGCGTGGCCGAACTGCTCCAACTGCCGCTGAGCGCCGACAGTGCCGTCGAGATCGCCTTTCTCGGCCACCGGGAACTGCAGGCGAGCTTTGCCGAACTGGGCATCGCCGAGTCAGATCGGGTGCGCGCCGGCCGATTGAGCAACCCGTCCATCCGCGTGGGTCGCCTGAGTGGCGCAGGCAGCGCCGAGATCGAGCGCGCGGTGGTGTTCGATGTGCTGGGGCTGCTGACAATGCCGGTCGCCCGGGGCATCGAGCAGCGCCGCTTCGAGCAGACTCAACAGCGCGCGGCCCAGGCCGCCGTGGGCGTGGCCGCCGAAGCGCGGCGCGCGTTCTTCAGCGCGGTGGCCGCACAGCAACTGGCAGGCTATGCCGCTCAGGTGAAGGACACCGCCGACGCCTCGAGCGAGCTCGCACGCCGCATGGCCCAGGCGGGCAACTTCAGTCCACTCGCACAAATGCGAGAGCAGTCTTTTCAAGTGGATGCGACCTTGCAGCTCCAGCGGGCCGCACAGCACGCGGTGGCCGAGCGAGAGCGCCTCATTCGCGCGCTGGGTCTTGGCAGTGACCAGCTCGGATTCACGTTGCCCGAGCGGCTGCCCGACCTGCCCCAAGCGCCAGCGCAACCGCAAGACGCCGAGCAAACGGCCATGAACAAGCGCCTCGACGTGCTCATCGCCCGACGCGATACCGAGGCCACCGCCCAATCGCTGGGCCTGACCCGGGCCACGCGCTTCATCAACGCGCTGCATGTGGGCTACCAGAACCAGAGCTCCACGGGCGAAACACGGCGTGACGGCTACGAGATCGAACTCGAACTGCCGCTGTTCGACTTCGGCACGGCTCGCGTCGCGCGGGCCGAGGCGATCTACATGCAGTCCGTTCACCGCACCGCACAGGTGGCGCTGAACGCGCGCTCCGAGGTGCGCGAGTCGTACTCGGCGTACCGCACCGCCTACGAAGTCGCCCGCGTCTACCGCGACGACGTGGTCCCGCTGCGCAAGCGCATCTCCGACGAGAACCTGCTTCGCTACAACGCGATGCTCAGCAGCGTGTTCGAGTTGCTGGCGGACGCGCGCGAGCAGATTGCGGGCGTCACCGGTGCGGTCGAAGCGCTGCGCGACCACTGGATCGCCGAGACCGATCTGCAGTCCGCGTTGACGGGGGGCTCACCGCGTGCGCCAGCGGGCAACAGCCCGAGGTCCAGCAGCGCCGGTGCCACCCGCGCGGCCCATTGAAGGAGACACCATGACCGACCGCAGAACATTCTTCAAGACCGCCGGGGCCAGCGTGCTGGGTGCCGCCGTCGTCAGCCGCGCCGGCGCGGCCTTGCTGCCCGAAGCGGCATCGCAATCGTCAGCCTCGATGCAGCCACCGCCCGCGCCGCCCAACGGCCGCCCCTTCAACCCCATCGTCACGCTCAACGGCTGGTCCTTGCCGTGGCGCATGAAGGACAACGTCAAGGAGTTCCACCTGGTGGCCGAGCCGGTGCTGCGCGAAATCGCACCCGGCATGCAAGCCAACCTGTGGGGCTACAACGGCCAGAGCCCGGGCCCCACGATCGAGGCGGTCGAGGGCGATCACATCCGCATCTTCGTGACCAACAAGCTGCCCGAAGTCACCAGCGTGCACTGGCACGGGATCTTGCTGCCCTCGGGCATGGACGGCGTCATGGGCCTGACCCAGCCGCCGATCGAGGTCGGCAAGACCTTCATGTACGAGTTCGTGCTGCAGCGCTCGGGCACCTTCATGTACCACCCGCACGCCGACGAAATGGTGCAAATGGCCATGGGCATGATGGGCCTGTTCATCGTGCACCCCAGGGATGCGCGCCAGCACCGGGTCGATCGCGACTTCGGCTTCATCCTCAACGCCTACGACATCGAGCCCGGCAGCGCGACGCCGCGCATCAACACGATGCTCGACTTCAACCTGTGGACGTGGAACAGCCGTGCGTTTCCCGGCATCGACCCGCTGGTCGCGCGCACGGGCGAGCGAGTGCGCATCCGCGTGGGCAACCTCACGATGACGAACCACCCCATCCACATGCACGGCCCGCACTTCGAGGTGGTGGGCACCGATGGCGGCTGGGTGCCCAAAAGCGCTCGCTGGCCCGAGGTGACTGCCGACATCGCCGTGGGCCAGATGCGCGCCATCGAGTTCGATGCGACGGCCGGCGACTGGGCCATCCACTGCCACAAGTCGCACCACACGATGAACGCCATGGGCCACGGCGTGCCGACCATGATCGGCGTGGACCAGCGCAACCTGGCGCAAAAGATCGCCAAGCTGGTGCCGGATTACATGGCCATGGGCGACCGCGGCATGCACGACATGGCCACCATGGAAATGCCGCTGCCCGACAACACGTTGCCCATGATGACCGGCACCGGGCCCTTCGGCGCGTTGGGCATGGGCGGCATGTTCAGCGTGGTGAAGGTGCGCGATGACATCCGGCGAGGCGACTACCGCGACCCCGGCCACTACCGGCACCCCGCGGGAACCGTGGCCAGCGAATACACGGGCGAGCCGGGAACCCCCGTGCGCGCCACATCCTCCAACACCGATTCCGCCACCGTGCAGGTGCGCAAGCCCACCGGTCATTCCGGCCACTGACCCCAACACCTCGAAAGCACCCCGTGAACAAACTGATCACCCTCGCCCTGCTCGCGCTCGGCTCGACTTATGCAGCGGCACACGGCGATGCCATGCACGCCACTGCCAAGAAACCTTACGTCTCGGCCACGGTGGAAAAACACGCCTTCGGCCATGAAGGCAACCCGAAGAGAGTCAACCGCGTGATCCGGATCGAGATGTCAGACGCGTTCCGGTTCACGCCGGCAGAGATCACCGTCAAGCGCGGCGAGACCGTCCGCTTCACGGTGCGCAACGGCGCTCAGCAACTCCACGAGATGGTGCTGGGCACGACCGAAGAACTCAAGGAGCACGCCGAGCTGATGAAGAAGTTTCCCGAGATGGAACACGCCGACGCCAACATGGCGCACGTCGCCCCGGGCGCCAGCGGCGACATCGTGTGGCAGTTCACCCAGCGAGGCGAATACCAGTTCGCCTGCCTGATCCCCGGCCACTACGAGGCCGGCATGGTCGGCAAGGTGGTGGTGCGATGAGGCGGCCCACCGCATCAGCGGCCGTGTGCCTGGCCGCCCTGATGGACGCGGGCGTGGCAAGCGCCCAATTGCCAGTGGCGGCTCCTGCGCAGGCCGTTGCCGCATCGTCACCCGCCGCCACGCCAATGACTGACGGCGAAGTCCGCAAGATCGACCGTGAGCTGGGCAAGATCACCTTGCGCCACGGCCCCATCACCAATCTGGGCATGCCTGGCATGACGATGGTGTTCAAGGTCGCGGACCCTTCCTTGCTCCGCGATCTCAAGGAAGGCGATCGGGTCCGGTTCTTGGCGGATCGCGTCAGCGGCGCCATCACCGTCACGGCGATTGAGCCGGTGCGCTGACGCTGCTGAGGCTCAGGCCGGTTTGGGCCACGCGCCCATCGGCCACTCCAGCAACTCGGCCAGCCGGCACACGATCCACCGCGCCTCGGGCGCCGTGACCGCGGTCGGGTCCTGCAACAAGCCGAGGTGCATGCGCTCGAGCACATCCTGTTCGGTCACGCCCAGCTCGAACAGCTTCGCACTCGCGTGCTCGGTGAGCATCTGCGCCATGTCCTCGCAAAGGTCGTAGCGGGCCGCGATGAACTCCCGCGTCTCGCTCGGCTTGATCTTCCCGGGCGAGATGAACAGCTCAACGAACGAGCGCGGGAGCTGGGACTGGTTGTGGTCGTACATGGGGGCGTGGGGTGGAGATCGACGAGGTCAGCCAAGGGCGGCGGCCCCCACCTTACCAACGCCTGAGTGGAGGGACACGGCGCGCCCCAAAGAGCGACCGGGTGACCTTGCCCCTAAAGACGTGTCCCCTGCTGAGTGACTCAATTCAAGCAAGGAGAACGGGAATGACGAAGACGACGAGGGCGCGCTACACGCTCGAATTCAAGCAAGAG
>CAIVGK010000080.1 GCA_903905475.1 uncultured Burkholderiales bacterium
GAAGTCGGCAGGCACCCAGATTTCCAGGAGTTCAGCCCAATGGACACCCACGAGCTTGCCCGGCTCAACCGCATCAGCGGCATCCAGAGCGAGCTTTCGAATCCTTGTGTTGACCCTCCATCCGGGCCAGCCGACTCGCGCATTCAGCGATCGCTTGAATACCGTCGCGCAACCGTTGAACCAAACCCCTTCTCGGGTGATCCACGCAGGTCCCGGGTCCTATACTGATTCAGCACACGGATGCACACACCAGCGAGAGGTTCGGAGATGGGTAGCAGGCTGAAAATTTGGGGTTGGATCGGCATCGGCGCAGTCGCCGGCGCGCTGGCCACCATGCAGTTGCAGGCCTCGGCGCGCAGCACCGTCAGTGCGCTGCCGATCGAGGAACTGCAGCAGCTCGCCGCCGTCTTCGGCATGGTCAAGAGCGATTACGTCGAGACGGTCGACGAGAAAAAGCTCATCACCGACGCCATCGGCGGCATGGTGGCCGGTCTCGATCCGCACTCGCAGTACTTCGACAAGAAGTCGTTCAAGGAATTCCGCGAAGGCACCACCGGGCGCTTCGTGGGTGTGGGCATCGAGATCGGCATGGAAGACGGCCTGGTCAAGATCGTCTCGCCCATCGAGGGCTCGCCGGCGTTTCGTGCCGGGTTGAAGAGCGGTGACCTCATCACCAAGATCGACGAGGCCGTGGTCAAGGGGCTGTCGATCGATCAGGCCGTCAAGCGCATGCGTGGCGAGCCCGGCACCAAGGTGCAGCTGATGATCTTGCGCAAGTCCGAAAGCCGCAGCTTCCCGGTGACCATCATTCGCGAGGAAATCCGCACGGTGAGCGTGCGCGCCAAGCTCATCGAGCCGGGCTATGCGTGGCTGCGCATCAACCAGTTCCAGGACCGCACGGTCGAGGACTTCGCGCACCGCCTGGAAGACCTCTACAAGCAAGACCCCCACCTCAAGGGCATCGTGCTCGACCTGCGCAACGACCCGGGCGGCTTGCTCGAGGCGTCGGTGGCGGTGTCAGCGGCGTTCCTGCCCAGCGACGCCACGGTGGTGTCGACCAACGGCCAGATTCCCGAGTCGAAGGCCGTGTTCAAGGCCTCGCCCGAGTTCTATTTGCGCCGCGGCGGCAACGACCCGCTCAAGCGCCTGCCCGAAGCACTGAAGTCGGTGCCGTTGGTGGTGCTGATCAATGAAGGCTCGGCCTCGGCCAGCGAGATCGTGGCCGGTGCCTTGCAGGACCACAAGCGTGCGCTGGTGATGGGCGCGCAGAGTTTCGGCAAGGGCTCGGTGCAAACCGTGCGCCAGTTGTCGCCCGACACCGCGCTCAAGATCACCACGGCGCGTTACTACACGCCGAGCGGCCGCTCGATCCAGGCCAAGGGCATCGTGCCCGACGTGATGCTCGACGAAACCGCCGAAGGCAACCTGTTCGCCTCGTTGCGCTTGCGCGAAGCCGACCTCGAAAAACACCTGCAAAGCGGCCAGGGCGCCGAGCAAAAGGACGAAGCGCGCGAAAAAGCCCGCGAACTCGCCCGCGAAAAGCTCGAGGCCGAGCAGGTCAAGAAAAACACGCCGGTCAAGCCGCTGCCCGAATTCGGCAGCACCGAAGACTTCCAGCTCGCCCAGGCCATCAACCAGCTCAAGGGCAAGCCGGTGCTGATCAGCAAGACGCTGGCCGAGCGCAAGCCCGACGCCGAAGCCAACTGAGGCCAGGCCTCGCACCCACCACCCAACGCCCGCTGATTGCGGGCGTTTTTTCGGGCGGCCACCGCCCCACACACCGCCGCCAACGCGCATGAACGACGACCAGCTGCTGCGCTACTCGCGCCACATCCTGCTCGATGACATCGGCATCGAAGGCCAGCGGCGCTGGCTGGCCGCGCACGTGCTGGTGATCGGCGCGGGCGGGCTGGGCTCGCCGGTGGCGCTGTACCTGGCCACCGCTGGCATCGGCACGCTCACGCTGGTCGATGGCGACACGGTGGAGCTCACCAACTTGCAGCGGCAGATCGCGCACAGCCTGGCGCGCGTGGGCCAACCCAAGGTCGACTCAGCCGCCGCCGCCATCGCCGCGCTCAATCCCGAAGTGCGGGTGGTCGCGCTGCATGAACGCGCCGATGCCGAGCGGCTGGGCGCGCTGGTGGCCGCGGCCGATGTGGTGATCGACTGCAGCGACAACTTCGCCACCCGCCACGCGGTCAATGCGGCTTGCGTGCGTCACGCGCGGCCGCTGGTGTCGGGCGCAGCGATCGGATTTGACGGGCAGATCGCGGTGTACGACACGCGCGATGCCAGCCAGCCTTGCTACGCCTGCGTCTTTGCGCCCGAAGCGGGCTTTGAAGAAGCGCACTGCGCCACCATGGGCGTGTTCGCGCCGCTGGTGGGCATCGTCGGCAGCATGCAAGCGGCCGAGGCACTCAAGCTGCTGGCCGGCGTGGGCAAAGCGCTGGCCGGGCGGCTGCAAATGCTCGATGCGCGCTCCATGACGTGGAGTGAAATCAGCGTGCCGCGCAATCCCGCCTGCCCGGTGTGCGGCACACGGCCCGGCTGAGGCGCCGTCCGCGCTAAGCTGATGCGCATGAAAAAACGCCTTCGGCTGACCGCCAGAAACTTTCCCACCGCCAAGGAAGACGCCGCCAGCGCCACACCGCCGTCGCGCTATCAGGGTCCCGAGAGTTCGTTCCGGCTGGCCTACGCTGACCACGATTTCCTGCTGCGCGACGAGCTGCGCCCGGTACGGCTGCAGCTCGAGCTGCTCAAGCCCGAGCTGGTGCAGCAAGAAGCCGGCATCGAGTCGACCATCGTGATCTTTGGCAGCGCGCGCATCGTCTCGCCCGAGGTGGCGCACGCCGAGTTGGCCGTGGCGCATGCGGCGATGGATGCCGCGCAGATTCGCCGCGCCGAAACCCGTTTGCAGATGTCGCGCTACTACGAAGAAGCCCGCCGCTTCGCCGCACTCGTGACCAGCCGCACGGCCCTGCTCGAAGTGCCGGTGTACGTGGTCACCGGCGGTGGCCCCGGCATCATGGAGGCGGGCAACCGCGGCGCCTTCGATGTGGGCGGCAAGAGCATCGCCATGAACATCGTGCTGCCGCACGAGCAAGCACCCAACCCGTACATCACGCCCGAGCTGTGCTTCCAGTTCCACTACTTCGCGCTGCGCAAGATGCACTTCCTGATGCGCAGCATCGCGCTGGTGTGCTTTCCCGGTGGCTTTGGGACGCTCGACGAGCTGTTCGAGACGCTGACGCTGGTGCAAACCGGCAAGTGCCGCAAGCGCCCGATCCTGCTGTTCGGGCGCGAGTTCTGGTCGAAGCTGATCGACTTCGACCTGCTCATCGACAGCGGCATGATCTCGGCGGACGACATCTCGCTGTTCCACCACGTCGAGACCGCCGAGGAAGCCTGGGCGGTGCTCGACACCGAATACGACTTCGAACACTGGGAAGCACAGCCCGGCGAGTTCGCGGCCGACATTTGACAGGCTCGCCTGCTGACCACCAGCGCACACCGAGGACGCCGATGAACCACCACCTCAGCCTGATCGGCGCGCCCACCGACATGGGTGCGGGCAGCCGCGGTTCGAGCATGGGCCCCGAGGCGCTGCGCGTGGCGGGCCTCATGCCGGTGCTGCAAGGCCAGGGGCTCGAGGTGATCGACCGCGGCAACCTCGCCGGCCCGGCCAACCCGTGGCTGCCGCCGGTCGAGGGCTACCGGCACTTGGCCGAGGTGGTGGCCTGGAGCCGCACGGTGCACGACGCGGTGCTGGCCGAGCTGCAGCAGCAGCGCTTGCCGGTGCTGCTGGGCGGCGACCACGCACTCGCCATCGGCTCGATCAGCGCGGTGGCGCGCCACTGCCGCGACCACGGCAAGCGGCTGCGTGTGCTGTGGCTCGATGCCCACGCCGACTTCAACACCAGCGTGCTCACGCCCAGCGGCAACCTGCACGGCATGCCGGTGGCGTGCCTGTGCGGGCACGGCCCGCAAGAGCTGATCGAACTCAGCGGTCAGACACCGGCGATCAACCCGAAGTGGGTGCGCCAGATCGGCATTCGCAGCGTCGACGCCGGCGAGAAGCGCTTCGTGCACGAGCAGGGGCTCGAGGTGTTCGACATGCGCTACATCGACGAGATGGGCATGCGCCACGCGATGGAGCTGGCGCTGGCCACGCTCGATGAGCACACCCACTTGCACGTGAGCTTCGACGTCGACTTCCTCGACCCGGCCATCGCCCCTGGCGTGGGCACCACCGTGGCCGGCGGCCCCACCTACCGCGAAGCGCAGCTGTGCATGGAAATGATCGCCGACACCGGCCGGCTGGCCAGCCTCGACGTGATGGAACTCAACCCCGCACTCGACGTGCGCAACCAGACCGCCGAGCTGGCCGTCGACCTGATCGAAAGCCTGTTCGGCAAGAGCACGTTGATGCGGCGGTGA
>CAIVGK010000081.1 GCA_903905475.1 uncultured Burkholderiales bacterium
CGCCTGGCGCGCCGGCTGATGCGCGCGGCCACCGCACCGCCGTGCGCCGTGAGCGAGGTGGCGCGCGCGCAGCTCCATGCGCTGTTCGAGGCGAATGCACCGCGCACCGACGGCGCGGCCGATTGGCAAAAGCTGGCCGCCGCACTGGCCTTGCGCCAGCACCTCACCGTCATCAGCGGCGGCCCGGGCACCGGCAAGACGACCACCGTGGTCAACCTGCTGGCCTGCCTGATCGCTCAAGACCCCGGCTGCCGCATCGCGCTGGCCGCGCCCACCGGCAAGGCGGCCGCGCGCATGCTCGAAGCGCTGCGAGCGCGCGCCGATCACCTGCCGGTGGACATCCGCGAGCGGCTGCCCACGGCGTCATTCACCATCCACCGGCTGCTCGGGGTGTCACCCGCCGGCGGCTTCGTGCACCACGCTGGCAAGCCGCTGGCCATCGACGCGCTGGTGGTCGACGAGGCCTCGATGCTCGATCTGTCGCTGGCCACGCAGTTGCTCGAAGCGGTGCCCGACACCGCTCGCATCATCTTGCTGGGCGACAAGGACCAGCTCTCGGCGGTGGAATCGGGCGCGGTGTTCTCCGAACTGAGCGCCGACCCGGGTCTCGGCGATGCCTGCCGGCACGACCTGGCCGAGTGGTGCGGCCTGAGCCTCGCGCAGATCGCACCGCCGCCGGCCAGCCAGCCCAGCGCGCTGCAAGACGCAGCCGTGTGGTTCAACCAGAACTTCCGCTTTGCCGCCGACTCGGGCATCGGCCGGCTGGCTGCCGACATCAACCACGCACGCGCCGACGAGGCCATCGGCTGGCTGCGCGAGGCGCAAGACACTTCAGTGCGCTGGCTCGATGACAGCGGCGCAGCGCCCGGCGATGCCACGCTGCAGCACCTGTCGCTCGGCTACGCGCCCTACCTCGAGGCGGTGCGCCGCGACCCCACCGACCATGCCGCCATCACCCGCGCCTTCGATGCCTTCCGCGTGCTGTGCGCGCTGCGCGACGGCCCGCGCGGCGTGCTCGCCCTCAACGAGCTGATGACGCGCCGCTCGCGCGAACACCTCGGTCTGGCGCCGACGGGCCACCGCGATGGCGCCTCGGCGTGGTACCCGGGCCGCCCGGTGATGGTGTTGCGCAACGATGCGCTGCTCCAGCTGTTCAACGGCGACATCGGCATCGCGCTGCCGGCAGCCAGCGGCGTGGGCGGCCCTTCAGGTGGCTCGGCGGATGAGCTGCTGGTGTGGTTTCCCGAAGCCGGTGGTGGTTTTCGCGCGGTGGCACCGGCGCGCCTGCCGGCGCACCAGACGGCCTACGCGATGACGGTGCACAAGGCGCAGGGCTCGGAGTTCAACGACGTGCTGGTGCTGCTGCCTGGGCAACGCAGCCGGGTTGTCACGCGCGAGCTGCTTTACACGGCCGTGACGCGGGCGCGCCAGCGTGTGGCGATCGCATCAAGCGCCGAGGTGCTCAAGGCGGCCATCGCGTCGTCGACCGTGCGCCATGGCGGGCTGCTGTCTCGACTGCGCGAGGCGGCCACACCGGGCGCGTGAGTCAGCGCGGCCGGCGGCGGCTCAGGATGGGTTCCAGCGCAGCCAGACCCAGGCGCACAGGCTGCTGCCCACGGCCCACAGCATCCAGGCCTCGGACACCGCATACGGGAACACCATCAGCGCGAAGCCGGTCCAGGTCAGGCTGGTTTGCTCGGTCTTGCGACCGCGGCGAAAGCCGATGTAACCCACGATGCCAAAGAGAATCGAGCCCACGATGTACCAGACACCGGGCATGGCCAGATCGAGGGAATCAAGTGCTGAGGTTGCGTCCATGGGCCCGATGGTAAGTTCAACACCGTCGCTCGACTCCGCACGGCTTGACGCGGCCTTCGGCACCGAGGGGTCAGTGGCGCACCAGCGTGTCGGCCTTCGTCAGACTCGGGCGAGCCGGCAGTTTCTCGAGTGCTCACGGAACTCATGACGGCGCAGGCGACCCAAGAATGTCTCACGTCCCCTTTCACGGAACCGCATCACCCATGTTCATCACGACCGTTCGACAGTTGATCGCGGCCACTGCCTTGAGCGTGTTCGCGCTGTCCGCCTCGGCGTTGCCGAGCCTTGATGCCGTCAAGTCCGAGGTGCAAAAGGGCAATTACGCGCAGGCCCAGACCCTGATGGAAGAGGTGGTCGCCGCCAAGCCATCGAGCGCACGCGCCCACTACATCTACGCCGAGATCCTGGCGCACAACCAGCGCTTCGATGAGGCGGCCCGCCAGGCTACCACGGCCCGCACGCTCGACCCCGCGATCGGCTTCACCGATCCAGCCAAGTTCAAGGCGTTTGAAGCGCTGCTCGAGCGTGAGCAGCGCGAGGCGAAGGCGCCTGTCGCCAGCGCGGCACCGGCCATGGTCGCGCCTGCCGCGCCAGCGCCTGAGCCGTCTGCCCACATTCCAGGCTGGGTGTGGGTCGCCGGTCTGCTCGCCTTGGCCGGGCTGGCCTGGTCGGCGCTCAAGCGTCCGGCGGCGGCAGCGGCAGCGACATCGGCATCGGCGCCCGTGCGGATGACTGCGCCGGTGCCCATGGCTGCCTCCGTCTGCGCGCCCTCACCCATGGCCATGGCCGACGCGTCCGCTGGCGGTCCAGGCACGGGCGGCGGCTACGGACCCGGCGCCGTGCCCCGGCCTGGCAGCGGTCTGCTCGGGGTGGGTCTGGCGGCCGCCGGCGGCGTCGCCGCAGGCCTGCTGGCCGAGCGGCTCATGAGCGCAGGCAGCCATGACGCCGCAGCGGCTTCAGCGGCACCGGTCGGCGGCGACGCGCTGGTGCCCGGCCTGTTCGACGACCCGGTCGATCAGCCGTCGGCGGCGTCTGCGCTCGAGGAACAGCCGATCGACTTCGGCGGTGGCGACGACTGGGGTGGCGATTTCTCGGTCGGAGGGCTTGACGACTGGTAGGCGTCGGCGTGGCCCCTGTGCCTCAGGGTTGGTCGAGCGACAGCCAGATCTCGTTGCGGCGCATGAACCACAAGGTCCACGGCGGGTCGTAGCGCGAGTAGATCGGCGGGCCTGACGTGCTCAGGCCGGCAGCCTTCAGCGCTGAGCGCAACTCGCTCAGGTGCTCGTTGTAGTTGGCGTCGGACCAAAAACCCGAATAGCGGATGACCGCCACCTTCATCGCGCTCACGTCACGCAGTTGCACGCGCGCATCGAGCGGCTGCGGCGCCGACTCGGCGCTCACGCCCTTGGGCAGCACGAACTGCACCCGAAAGCCGCCCGCGGCCGCCGTCTGCGTGACGGGTGCGGTCATCTCGAGCTTCACCGGCTCGGGCGTTTGGGTGACGGGCGCGGTCATCTCGAGTTTTCGTTCGCCCTTGTTCTTGCCAAAGATGTAGGCGGCCAGCACCCGAAAGCCCGCGTTGCCGGCTTCGTCGGCGGGTGCGTCGATCAGCACCTCGGCCACGGCGTACGGCTCGTACTGGCGGATCTCGATCTCGCCCAGGCGGCTCACCACCGTGTAGCCGGGTTCGGCGGTCGCGTGGCCGAGCAAGGGCCAGATCAGCAGGGCGAGGACGATCAGCATTCGGTTCATGGGCACTCAGTTTTCAGGTGGGGAGGCGGAGATCAGGGCTGGCGCACGCACAGCGCACGCATGTGGAATCCGTAGTGCACCGACACCGTGGCGCGGTTGCCCTTGGACAGGCTGATGCTCCAGGCTTCTTCGGCGGCGTAGCGCTCACGCGTCCACTGGCGTGCGCTGCTGAGCTTGAAGCCCTCGGGCACCTTGCAGTTCGATGAGCCGCAGCGCACGGTCACGGTGGCTGTGGGGTCGTACAGCGAACTCAGTTCGGCGACCGAAGGCAGCCGCCACGCATCGCCTTGAATCTTGCAGCGCAACTGGGCCTGGTTCCAGTCGACGTCCGAGTTGCTGTCGGCGACCGTCCACAGCAAGCCAGTGGCCGAGTTGCCGATCACGCCATCGGACACCGTCACGAAAGCAGTACGTGCGGGCGCGCTGGCCGCGGCGTCCACCGCCACCGGTTCGACTTGCGCGTGCACGGGCGATGCGCCCAGCGCCAGCCACACAGCCGCCAGGCTCACGGCCTGGCGCATCAGGGTGCGGGTGTGGCCACGCAAATGGAACTGCTTCATGGATTTCTCCGGGGTCGGGTGTTCGAATCGAAAACGGTGCGGCAGCGTGCGCAAGCCCACAGCGTGCGCGCGGGCCCGGCCAACCGCACGGAAACCGCTCGCTGATGTTCGCCGACATCGCCAAAGCGCCGATGATGGCGCGCAAAATGCTCGCTCCGTGCAGTCAAGTGAGGAGCCGTGATGCGACGCGTTGTGTTCAATCAAAAGGGCGGGGTTGGCAAGTCGACCATCACCTGCAATTTGGCCGCCATCGCGGCGCACCGGGGCCAGCGCACGCTGGTGATCGATCTTGACCGCCAAGGCAATTCCAGCCGCTACCTGGCCGGCGATGCCGTCGATGAAGTGGCCGCAGGTGCCGCCGAGTTCTTCGATTCGACGCTGAAGTTCAGCGTGCGCGCGCCGGCCACCGCCGACTTCATCATCGAAACGCCCTGGGACAACTTGCACCTGATGCCGGCCAGCGCCGCGCTCGACGAGCTGCACAGCAAGCTCGAGAGCCGCCACAAGATCTACAAGCTGCGCGATGCGCTGCTCGAGCTGGCCGATGACTACGACACCATCTGGATCGACACGCCGCCGGCGCTCAATTTCTACACGCAGTCGGCGCTGATCGCCGCACAGGGCTGTCTGATCCCGTTCGACTGCGACGACTTTTCGCGCCGCGCGCTGTACGGCCTGCTCGAAAGCGTCAAGGAAATCCAGGCCGACCACAACCCCGATCTGCTGGTCGAAGGCATCGTGGTCAACCAGTTCCAGCCGCGTGCCAGCCTGCCGCAACGCACGGTGCAAGAGCTCATCGACGAAGGCCTGCCGGTGCTGCAGCCCTACCTGGGCGCCAGCGTGAAGATCAAGGAATCGCACGAGTTGTCGTGTCCGATGATCCACTTCGATCCGCGCCACAAGCTGACGCAGTCGTTCGAGGCGCTCTACGACGCGCTGAGCTGACCTTGCCGGGGCGGCCTTGAGCGCCGCGCTCAGGGCGACTCGATGTACTTCGCCGACAGCAGCCCGTTCGGGCCGAACCTCAACTCGCACGCGCTCGGGTTGCCCTGCGGTGCGGCCATGCGGGGGGCTTCGATCAGCACGCGGCCGTCGTCGGTGGTCTCGATCTCGTAGCGGCGTTCTTCGGCTTGCGACTGCACGTCGGCCGGCGATGTTCCAGCGGCCAGCGACGCGCAATAGCCCGGCAACTGACGCGACGCCCAGAAGAACGGCCCGAAGCCCACGGCGATGCCGCCGGCCATCAGCAACACCATCCCGCCCATCAGCAAGCGGCCGATCAAGCGGCGCTTGGCATCGGGCAGGCCGAACAGCAAGGGGCGGGGTTCCATGGGCGGCATGTTATCCAGCCGAGCGAACCTGATCGACGGCGCCGAGGCTCAATAACGCCCGCTCACCAAGTGGACCGCGATGACCACGAACACCGCCAGCGTCTTCAGGCAGGTGATGGCAAAGATGTCGCCGCAGGCCCGCCGGTGCGTGAGCCCCGACACCGCCAGCAAGGTGATGACCGCACAGCGGGACATCGCGCAGGCGGTGGCCGATTTCCGAGCCGGCCAGCTCGACGAGGCGTCAGGCCGCCAGCCGCGGTGATTCGGCGGGCCTGTGGCGCGGCTCCCAGCGCCACACCTGATCGCGCAGCAACTCGCAGCTCAGCCGGAGATCGGCCGTGTCGAGCGCATAGCAAGGCACGCGCGTGGCCACATCGACCACCGCATCCACACCTTTGGCGGGATGGGCCAGCGCGTTGAGCGCTTGCGCATACAAGCGCGCGCTGGCCTCGGCCGCGCCCACCGCACGCCAGGCCGGCGCGCTCAAGGTGCGGTCGTGACGCACAAAGACCACCGCGCCAAGCGTGCTCGGCACGCCAACAGATGCTGGCATGGCGTCCACCGGCACGTGCAAGGTGGCGCCCAGATCCATCGCGCCTGTCGCGGGCAGTGCATAGCCCGCGGGCGGCAAGCGCTTCATGCACAGCGCGTGCGCATAGGAGTGCACCTGCAGCGAGGGCAACTCGACGGGGCCGAGTTCGTCGCTGAGGTACTCGAAGCCGTGGTGCAGCAGGCCCCAGGCCGTCGTCGACTTGCCGTGGCCCGACTCGCCCACCAAGAGGATGACCCGGCCCTCGTGCGTCAAGGCCGCGGCATGGAAGAACAGCAGGTCGCTTCGCAGTTCCTGCAGTGACACCGTCACCGCCTTTTCAAGACGGAACAGCAACTGGCTGGCGCGCCGCTCGGCGACGCTGCAGCGACCGCGCTGGTGCAGCACATGACGCCGAGACAGCGCGTGGCCCTCGATCATGAATTCGAGATCGGCAGGCCGTTCACAGCGTGGCGACAGCAGCGCCGCGTAATTGGCCCGAACGATGTCAGCCCAGTGGTCATCGCGACAGGTCACGCGCACGTGACGGTCCAGCATCAGGAATGACAAGGTGCGCACAGTTCGGGTCATTCGCAGGCCGATTGCTTTCAGGTTCTGTCGATAGCGCCACGTCAGGCGCCTGACGTCCGTGAACCCACGGGCGTCAGGCGTACCGCACTTCAAATATCAGACAGGAGGCCTGCCCCCTCCGGTGACCGGCCTGGGACGCGCACGCGGCCGGCGGTGGTGGTCATGCGCAGGCCGGGGCCCTGTGTTGTTGGAGCTCGGGGTCACATCAGCCGGTTTTTCCGAACCTGCCTTCGCGAAGGAAGGCGCGGCGGCCAGCGTCACGATCGCGGGCGCCATGTAGGCCGCCCGAGTGACGAAGGCTCGGCGTGATGTTTCGGGTCGTGGGTCAGATGGTTGTGTCATCTTGTTTCCTTTGTTCCGTTAAAAAGGGAGCGGTCAGGCTATGCCGGCGTCACCGCAGCAGATTGAGTTCAAGCAACCACTCCAGAGTTTTGGCGACATCGGATCGGGCCGTGTCGTCATCGACGTCAAACACCGCCGCAAAGGCAGCGGTCGTGTCCTGCACGCAAGCGCCCTGCCGGTGCGATCGCCAGATGAAGCTCGCCGTCCCGTTCAGTTGGTGAATCTGCTGGGAGCGGTTGTCCAGCACCAGAATTTCGCCGTTCACCTCGCGGACCATGACCGCGTCGTCGTCCGATGCCTGTGTGCTCACGGTGTGCCTTTCTC
>CAIVGK010000082.1 GCA_903905475.1 uncultured Burkholderiales bacterium
CCGACCCGGCCATCGTCGCCGCGGCCGAACTCAGCCACCGCTACATCACCGACCGCTTCCTGCCCGACAAGGCGATCGATCTCATGGACGAGGCGACCATCGCCATCTTGCGCGGGCTGCAGGAAAAGTACGAGGTGCACCACGGCGTGGAGATCACCGACCCGGCCATCGTCGCCGCGGCCGAACTCAGCCACCGCTACATCACCGACCGCTTCCTGCCCGACAAGGCGATCGACCTGATCGACGAGGCCGCGGCCAAGGTCAAGATCGAGATCGACTCCAAGCCCGAGGCCATGGACAAGCTCGACCGCCGGCTGATCCAGCTGCAAATCGAGCGCGAAGCCGTGCGCCGCGAGAAGGACGAGGCCTCGCAACGGCGCTTCGATCTGATCGAAGAAGAGATCGTCAAGCTGCAGCGCGAAGCCGCCGACCTCGACGAGATCTGGAAGGCCGAAAAAGCCGCTGCGCAAGGCTCCGCGCAGGTCAAGGAAGAGATCGACCGCATCCGCTTCCAGATCGAGGACTGGAAGCGCAAGGGCGACTTCAACAAGGTCGCCGAGCTGCAGTACGGGCGTTTGCCCGAGCTGGAGAAAAAGCTCGCCGAGGCGCAGTCGACTGAGCAAGGCAAGGCGAAAGCCGGCAAGGCCAGCGGCAAGCCGCAGCTGCTGCGCACGATGGTCGGCGTGGAAGAAATCGCCGAGGTGGTGGCGCGCGCCACCGGCATCCCGGTGTCCAAGCTGATGCAAGGCGAGCGCGAGAAGCTGCTGCAAATGGAAGGCCGGCTGCACGAGCGCGTGATCGGCCAGCACGAAGCCATCACCGCGGTGGCCAATTCGATCCGCCGCGCCCGCTCGGGCCTGAGTGACCCGAACCGCCCGACCGGCTCGTTCCTGTTCCTCGGCCCCACCGGCGTGGGCAAGACCGAGCTGTGCAAGGCGCTCGCGGGTTTCCTGTTCGACAGCGAGGACCACCTGATCCGCATCGACATGAGCGAGTACATGGAAAAGCATTCGGTCAGCCGCCTGATCGGCGCGCCGCCCGGCTACGTGGGCTACGACGAGGGCGGCTACCTGACCGAAGCCGTGCGCCGCAAGCCCTACAGCGTGCTGCTGCTCGACGAGGTCGAAAAAGCCCACCCCGACGTGTTCAACGTGCTGCTGCAAGTGCTCGACGACGGCCGCCTGACCGACGGACAGGGCCGCACCGTGGACTTCAAGAACACCGTCATCGTGATGACCAGCAACCTCGGCTCGCACCAGATCATGCAAATGGCCGGGCAAGACAGCGAGCTGATCCGCGAGGCGGTGTGGGTCGAGGTCAAGCAGCACTTCCGCCCCGAGTTCCTCAACCGCATCGACGAGGTGGTGGTGTTCCACGCGCTCGACCACCGCCACATCGAGTCCATCGCGAGGATCCAGCTCAAGGTGCTCGAAGCGCGGCTCGACAAGATGGACATGAAGCTCGAGGTGTCCGAGCTGGCGCTGGCCGAGCTGGCCAAGGCCGGTTTCGATCCGGTGTTCGGTGCGCGTCCGCTCAAGCGCGCCATCCAGCAGCGCATCGAAAACCCGGCGGCCAAGCTCATCCTCGAGGGCAAGTTCGGGCCGAAGGACGTGATCCCGGTCGACATCCGGGACGGCGAATTCGTGTTCGATCGCGTCGTTCACTGAAGGGTGGCGGCGGGGGGCGGTCGATAGAATCGGCCGATGAAAAACGCCCCCCGAGCCGACGCCCTGCGCGTCGCTGCCGCGCCCCATGGCGGCGTCTGATTCGCCCGTGGTCATCATCGGCGCGGGGCTCGCGGGCCTGACGGTCGCGCTGCACCTGGCCGCCAAGCACCCGGTGATCCTGCTGGCCAAACGCTCGCTGTCCGAAGCGGCCACCGCGTGGGCACAGGGCGGCATCGTCGGCGTGCTGGGCAGCGATGACAGCGTCGATCTGCACGTCAACGACACGCAAGACGCCGGCGCCGGCCTCGTCGACGAGCAGACCGCGCGCTTCATCGCCGAGCAAAGCGCCGAGGCCATCGGCTGGCTGGTCGACCGCGGCGTGCCGTTTTCGTCCGACCCCGACGGCCCGCTCGGGCTGCACCTCACCCGTGAAGGCGGCCACGCGGTGCGCCGCATCGCGCACGCGGCCGACGCCACCGGCAAGGCGATCCACGACGCGCTGCTCGACGAGGTCAAGCGCCACCCCAACATCGAGGTGCGCGAGCGCTGGATGGCGGTCGACGTGATCACCTCGCGACACCTGAACCGCGACGAGCCCAACCGCTGCTACGGCGTGTACGCGCTTGACATCGACCGCCAGCGCGTCGAGACGCTGGCCTCCCACGCGGTGGTGCTGGCCACCGGCGGCGTGGGCAAGGTGTACCGCTACACCAGCAACCCCGACACCGCCACCGGCGACGGCATCGCGATGGCCTGGCGTGCGGGCAGCCGCATCGCCAACATGGAATTCATCCAGTTCCACCCGACGTGCCTGTACCACCCGCAAGAGCGCAGCTTCCTCATCACCGAGGCGCTGCGCGGCGAAGGTGCGCACCTCAAGCTGCCGGGCATCGGCGCAGGCTTCGGCGAGCGCTTCATGGCCGCGCACGACGACCGGTTGGAGCTCGCCCCGCGCGACATCGTGGCGCGCGCCATCGACTTCGAGATGAAAAAGCACGGCCTCGACCACGTGTGGCTCGACGCCACGCACCTGGGCGAAGACTTCCTCAAGGAACACTTTCCGACCATCCACGCGCGCTGTGCGGCGCTGGGCATCGACATCGCGCGTCAGCCGATTCCCGTGGTGCCGGCGGCGCACTACACCTGCGGCGGCGTGGTCACCGATCTGAGCGGGCGCTGCGATGTGCCCGGCCTGTACGCAGTGGGCGAGACCAGCTACACCGGGCTGCACGGCGCCAACCGGCTGGCCAGCAATTCGCTGCTCGAATGCGTGGTGCTCGGGCGCACCTGCGCGCAGCACATCGACGGGCTGGCCGTGGGCAGCCCGCCACAGCCGCCGGCCTGGGATGAAAGCCAGGTCGAAAACGCCGACGAGCAGGTGGTGATCGCCCACAACTGGGACGAGTTGCGGCTGCTGATGTGGAACTACGTGGGCATCGTGCGCACCACCAAGCGGCTCGAGCGCGCGCTGCACCGCATCAAGCTGCTGCGCAGCGAGATCGACGACTACTACGCCAACTTCCGCGTCAACCGAGATTTGCTCGAGCTGCGCAACCTGGTCGACTGCGCCGAGCTCATCGTGCGCTCAGCGTCGATGCGCCATGAAAGCCGCGGGCTGCACTACAGCCGCGACTACCCGTTCACGTTGCCGGTGAGTTTCCCCACGGTGCTCATGCGCACCTTGCGCAGCGGCAAGAAGCCCAAGACCAACGGCCTGAGCGCCTGACGCCGCGGCGCGCTCGCTCAGCGACGCGCGCGCATGGCCACCTTGGCCTGCACGAACTCGAAGGCGAAGGACACGGCCTCGCGGATCGCGGCTTCGTTTTCGGCGCGCTCGCGCTCGGTCAGGTAGAACGAGTGATCGACGTCGTGGCGGATGTAGCGCGGCGGCAGTCGGTTGAGTGCCACGCAGGCCACGTCGGCCAGGATGGTTGCCTCATTCAGGTGCTCGTGACCGCTCGTGACCGCTCGCGGCCGCGATCACCGCATCGAGCACCGCGCGCTCGTGGTGGTTGTGGATGGTCTCGAACATGCTGTTCATGGGCGCGCTCCGGGTCACGGCTGACACTGGAGTGTGGCCCCGCCGCCCTCGGGGGCAGACCGCGAACAGCACCCGAAGTCCGGCCCAGATGACGCCCGGACCGAGCGCGCGAGGCGCCTCAGAACGCCGACAGCACCCGCATCGAGTAGTCGACCGCGCGCACGTCCTTGGTCAACCGGCCGATCGAGATGCGGTCGACGCCGGTGGCGGCGATGTCGCGCACCTGATCGAGCGCCACGCCGCCCGACACCTCGAGCAGCGCGCGCTGCACGGTGAGCGCCACCGCCTCGCGCATGCGCGGCACGTCGAAGTTGTCGAGCAGCACGCTGGTGGCTCCGGCGCCAAGTGCTTCGGCGAGTTGCTCGAGCGATTCGACCTCGATCTGGATGTCCACGCCCGAGTGCAGCGCCTGCGCATGGCGCAACGCCGCGGCCACGCCACCGGCCGCGGCGATGTGGTTTTCCTTGATCAGGATGCCGTGCCACAGCGCGAGCCGCTGGTTGCTGCCGCCGCCGGTGCGCACCGCGTACTTTTGCGCCTGACGCAAGCCGGGCAGCGTCTTGCGGGTGTCGAGGATGACGCAGCCGCGCGGGTTGGGGCTGGCGCCGGCGATCGCATCGACATGCCGACGCGTGAGCGTGGCCGTGGCCGACAGCAGCTGCAAGAAGTTGAGGGCAGGGCGCTCGGCCGACAGCAGCGCGCGCGCATCGGCTTCGATGTGGCACACCAGCGTGTTGGCTGCCATCGGTGCGCCTTCGGCGACGTGCCAGTCGACGCGCGCGCTGGTGTCGAGTGCGGCCAGACAGGCATCGAACCAGTCGCGTCCGCACAGCAGCGCGTCTTCGCGCACCAGCACGCGGGCTTGCACGCGCCGGCCGGCCGGCACCAGCTGTGCGGTCCAGTCACCGCGGCCGATGTCTTCCATCAGCGCGTCATGCACGTTGCGCGCGCGTGCGGCCTCGAGGGTTTCGTTGCTGTCGAACATGGCGATGGGTTCCCGGTTCAAGCCGCGCCGATGTGGGGCACCAGCGTGCCGGTGCGCGTGGCCGCTGGGTGGCTGGCCACGAAATCGAGCATGCGCTGGATGCAGCCCAGCGCCTGGCTGCGCACCGGTTCGGCCACGTCGACCTCGCCGCGGCCGGTCTCCAAGCAATCGATCACGCCTTGCAGCGCGTTCATCGCCATCCACGGGCAGTGCGCGCAGCTCTTGCACGTGGCGCTGTCGCCGGCGGTGGGTGCTTCGAGCAGCGTCTTGGTGGGCGCGAGCTGGCGCATGCGGTGCATCAGCGCGTTGTCGGTGGCCACGATGAAGGTCTGCGCGTCGATCGAGGTCACCGCGTTGAGCAACTGCGTGGTCGAGCCCACCACATCGGCGAGCTTGACCACCGCCTCGGGCGACTCGGGGTGCACCAGCACCACGGCCTCGGGGTGTTTGGCCTTGAGCAGCTCGAGCTCGACGCCCTTGAACTCGTCGTGCACGATGCACTCGCCGTTCCACATCAGCATGTCGGCGCCAGTCTGGTCCTGGATGTAGCGACCCAGATGCCGGTCGGGTGCCCACAGGATCTTCTTTCCCTGGTCTTTGAGGTGTTGCACGATGGCCAGCGCACACGAGCTGGTGACCATCCAGTCGGCGCGCGCCTTCACCGCGGCGCTGGTGTTGGCGTAGACCACCACCGTGCGGTCGGGGTGCGCGTCGCAGAACTGCGCAAACGCATCCGGCGGGCAGCCCAGGTCGAGCGAGCAGGTGGCGTCCAGATCAGGCATCAGCACGCGCTTTTCGGGGCTCAGGATCTTGGCGCTTTCGCCCATGAAGCGCACGCCGGCCACCACCAGCGTGCGTGCGGCGTGGTCTCGCCCGAAGCGCGCCATTTCGAGCGAGTCGGACACGCAGCCGCCGGTCTCGAGCGCCAGATCCTGCAAGTCGCCGTCGACGTAGTAGTGCGCCACCAGCACCGCATCGTGCTGTTTGAGCAACTGGGCCGCACGCGCCTTGAGCGCGGCACGCTCAGGGGGTGACACCGCTGGCGGTACTTTGGCCCAGGCCTGCGCGGTGCTGCACGCGCCGCGGGCATCCTGGCGCGTGAAGTCGAACAGGGTCTGGGCCATCGCCTTATTTCTTCTGCCCTTGGCGGCCGGCCAGTGAGAGCTTGAGCGCCGCGGGGTCGCGCTCATCGCTGGGCACCAGGTCGTAGCCATCGTCGAGCTTGACGGACTTGAGGTAGTTCAGGCGGGTGATCACCGGCTCTTTCGGCCATTCGCCCTCGTCGGCAGCGATCTCGAGGAAGTGGATGGCACCGCCAATGACGTAGAGCAGCGTCGACACCGGCGCGGTGATGCCCTCGACCTCCAGGTTCACGTCACCAAAGGCCATCTCGGCCGGGGTGACGCGGGCCACCGTCGGCGGCAACTGAAAGTCGACGAAGCAGCCCACGCCGGTGTGGGTGCGGTTCCTGACCTCCAGCTTGGCAATCTGCTTGCGCAACATGGCCAGTTCAGGGTGATCGCCCTTCAAGAAGGCTTCAAGGACTTGTTGTTCGAAAGGGTTGAGGGACTTCATAGGACTCCGTGAATGACTGACTCTGGCAATTCTTGCGACTCTTGCGCGCCGGCGATTATCTGCGTTCGCACGCGGTATCGGGGCACTGCCGGGCGCAGCCGGTCGACGGCCCGACCCGGGCTGTTCGACAATGCGCAGTTCGTGTGGTTCCCACGCGGCAAAGCGCCTGTGCGCCGGTGCCGCCGGCAGCACCCCAAGGTACTTTGATGAATGCACCCCCGATCACCGCTGCCAGCGACGCCCCCCTGCGCGAGGACGTGCGCACGATTGCGCTGGTCGGCCTGGCGCACGGCACCTCGCATTTCTTCCACTTGCTGCTGCCACCGCTGTTTCCGCTGTTCATCCGTGACTTCGGTTTCAGCTACGCCGAACTCGGTCTGCTGGTGACCACGCTGTTCGTGGTGTCGGGCACCGGCCAGGCGCTGGCCGGTTTCGTGGTCGACCGCATCGGCGCGCGGCCGGTGCTGTTCGCTGCCATGGCGTGCTTTGCGCTGTCGGGGCTGGCGCTGTCGATGGCCACTGGCTACGGCGGGTTGATGCTGGCCGCGGCGCTGGCGGGTCTGGGCAACTGCCCGTTTCACCCGGCCGACTTCACCATCTTGAACCGGCGCGTGTCGGCCAAGCGTCTGGGTCACGCCTTCAGCGTGCACGGGCTCACCGGCAACCTCGGTTGGGCGGTGGCGCCGGTGTTTCTGGCGGGACTGGCTGCGGCGTTCGACTCCTGGCGCGTGGCTGCGCTGTGTGCTGCGCTGCTGGCGCTGGTGGTGCTGGCGGTGCTGTGGTGGCAGCGCGATGCCATCGACGACCGCAGCGGTCACGCCTGGGAGGTGCCGATGCCGTCGGTGCGCGGCGCCCCGGCGGTGGTCGCCGAGCACCCGATGGCGTTTTTGCGCTTGCCCTCGGTGTGGCTGTGTTTCTCGTTTTTCTTCTGGTCGACCTGCGCGCTCAGCGCCATCCAGAGCTTCGCCAGCCCGGCGCTGCACACGATGGCGGGGCTGCCGCTGTCGACCACCGCGCTGGTGGTCACGGGCTACATGCTGTTTGGCGCGGTGGGCATCGTGATCGGCGGCTTTCTGGTGGCGCGCAGCGAGCGGCTCGAGCGCATCATCACCCCGTGCCTGCTGGGTTCGGCCGCGCTGCTGGTGCTGGCGGGCATGGGCGTGGTGCCCGGGGTGATGGCCGTGGTGCTGGTGGCCGTGGCCGGCTTTGGCACCGGCATTGCCGGGCCGTCGCGTGACATGCTCATCAAGCGCGCGGCGCCCCCTGGCGCGACCGGCCGCGTCTATGGCACCGTGTATTCAGCGCTCGACCTCGGCTTTGCGGTGGCCGCGCCGATGTTCGGCGCGCTGCTCGACCACGGCTGGCCCGCGGGCGTGTTCTACGGCTCGGCACTCACGCTGGCGCTGGGTGTGCTGTCGGCTGCGGCCGTGGGCTCGGGCATCCACCGCCTGCGCCGCGCCGCCCCGAACCCTTCGGCCTGAGCCACCGCGTCAGGCGGCGACCCGTGTCGTCGGCGCTGCTGTGTGTGGCGTGGCCGTGGCACAGTGCGGGCCTTTCCCGCTCACGCCCACGCCATGAACGCTGCCAACGCCTCCTCAGCCCAGCCGTCCACCCACACCTGCGATCTGGGCGATCAGTACAAGAACGACACCAGCGGTGCTTTCCGTGCGCTGCCGCCGGTGTTCACCAACTACGGTGGGCGCGGGCGTTTCGCCGGGCCCATCAGCACCGTGCGCTGTCTGGATGACAACTCGGTGGTCAAGGCCGCGCTTGAAGAACCGGGTGCCGGCCGCGTGCTGGTGGTCGATGGTGGCGGCTCGCTGCGCCGTGCGCTGGTGGGCGGCAACATCGCCGCGGGCGCAGCCAGGAACGGCTGGGCCGGCGTGGTGGTCGATGGCTGTGTGCGCGACAGCGCCGAGCTGGCCGCCGCCGACGTGGGCATCCGCGCGCTGGCCTTGATGCCGCTGCCCACCGACCGCAAGAACCAGGGCCTGCGCGACGTGGCGGTGCAGATTCAGGGCGTCACCGTGCGCCCCGGCGAATGGCTGGTGGCCGACGAGGACGGCATCGTGGTGATGCCCGCGCCCGTCTGATTCGGCTCAGGCGCGCAGCACCTCGAGCAGGCGGTCGAGCCCGCCTTCGTTGATCGCCACCATCGCCTGCTCCCGCACGCGCGGCTTGGCGTGATAGGCCACCGACAGCCCGGCCTCGCCCATCATCGGCAAGTCGTTGGCGCCGTCGCCCACGGCAATGGCCTGCGCCGCACTGATGCCCATCTCGGCGCAAGTGGCCAGCAGCGTGCGGCG
>CAIVGK010000083.1 GCA_903905475.1 uncultured Burkholderiales bacterium
GGGCGAGCCGGTGCTCGACAAGCCCGGCTACAGCGCGTTCCACCAGACCGAGCTCGACCAGATCCTGCGCGGCTGGGGCATCGCCACCGTGATCCTGTGCGGCGTGACCACCGAGGTCTGCGTGCACACCACGCTGCGCGCGGCCATCGACCACGGCTTGAACTGCATCACCGTGGCCGACGCCTGCGCGGCCTCCGAGCCGCAGCTGCAAGCCCCGGCGTTGGCGATGATCGGCGTCGAAGGCGGAATTTTCGGTTCTGTTGCCCACAGTACCGAGCTGATTGCGCTGATGGGCCGCTCTTGAACCAGGAAACCCCATGACGCAGGTACGCAAGCTGTGGCCGCTGCTCACCGCCAGCCACCGCTACGACAAGTCCATCTCGACCTTTCAGCGCGGTCAGGGCCAGCAAATCGACGCGCCCATCCTGGCCTACCTGATCGAGACCGCCAACGGCCGCATCCTCTACGACGTGGGCTGCGACCACGCCAAGATCGCCGATGCGGCGACGCGTGCCCGGTATTACGAAACGCCGAGCTTCGACTTTCCCGCGCCGCAGATGACCGACGAGCAGCGCATCCCGCGCCATCTGGCGCGGCTGGGGCTCACGCCGGCCGATGTCGACGTGATCTTCATCGGCCACCTGCACTTCGACCACGCGGGCGGCCTGCGCGATCTGCGCCGCTGTGGCTGCGGCGCCGAAATCCATGTGCAGGCCGACGAGATGGCGGCCGCGCGCAGCGGTGCCGACATCGCGGTGTTCGGCGATGACCTGATCGACGACGCTGGCGCGCCGCTGCAGTTCCGGCTGCAAACCGGCGAATACACCGTGGTCCCCGGCGTGCAGGCGGTGGCCACGCCCGGCCACACCGCCGGCCACATGTCGATGTGGATCGAAATGCCCCAGGGCCCGCCGATCTTGCTCGCCGGTGACGCCGCCGACCTGCAGGAAAACATCGACGACGAGGTGGCCCCCGGCACGCTGTGGCAGGGGCGCGAGGCGCAGGCCATCGCCAGCATCCGCAAGCTCAAGGCGCTGGCCGCCGACACCGGCGCGTGGCTGTGGCCGAACCACGACATCGAGTTCTACCGCTCGCTGCCGCCGTTTCCGCAGGCGCTCGAATGACCGCGCCCGGCGACTTTGCCGACGTACCCGAGCGCTACCGCGGCGTGTGGCGGCGCAACCAGCTCGACTGCCCCGGCCTGCGCGACACCACCACCTGGGCGCGCTGGCTGCAAACCGCGCGCTGGCATGCCGATCTGCGCGTGCCCGAGGCGGCGCGCACCGCCGAGGTGTTGCGCTCCACGGTGCCGCATCCCGCCTTGGCGCTGCAGGTCGGCTTTTTCGGCCGCACCGAGGTCCAGGGGCCGCCGCCGTGCGGCGAGCGCTGCACCTGGCACCGCCACCTCGATTGGCAGCCCGACCGCGGCCGGCCCGACACCGGCTGGATGGCGTTCGAGCGCGACCCGGGCACCGTGATCGAAACCGGCCTGAACGGTGACTTTCGCGAGGAGTGGGAGCGCATCCCCCACTCCACCGGCCGCTCCATGGTGCTGGCCGAACTGGTGCCGTCCACCGCGGGCGCTGCCGGCGAGGTCGCGCCGTGCGGCACGCGCTGGCTGCTCAGCGGCGAATGCCTGATGCGCGTGCGCCCGCGCCAGACCGGCTGGCTCGCCGCCGATGGCACCGGGCTGCTGTGGCCCGAAGGCACCGCGCCCGGCGACACGCTGGCCGTGGTGGTGTCGCGCCACCCGCACGAAGCCGCTGCGTTGCTCGATTTCGAGGTCTCGTTCGGCGCGCTGCGCGACGGGTGCTGGCGGATCGAACACTCGACCCGCCCGGCGCTCGAGGGCCGCACCGAGGCGTTTGCCGCGCACCGGCTCGACGAGCAGCACGCCGAACTCGCGGGCGGCTGCCGCACGGCGTGGCGCGTGCTGGAGTGGGACGGCGACGAGCAGCTGAGCTGAGCGGCATCAAAGGCATGACCGGCAACGGCCGAAAATCGGGCCTGCCGCTTTTTCTGCTGCCAAACTCATCGGATGCGCTGCTCACCATCCCCCGATCGTCCCAAGCGCCGCCTGGCGCGTTGGCTTGTGGCCAGTTTCGCCGTGGCGATGATGGGCCTGAGCACGGTCGCATCGGCGCAGGCCCCCGACACCTCGACCACCGAACTCACGCTGTACGGGTTGCGCCTGAAGGACGCCGCGGCCGAGGCCTTCGTGGCGGCGGCCAGCGCGGCCGGCGCGCAACTGCTCAGTCGCCCGGCCGATGGCAGCGTCGTTTTCGATGTGCGCGCCGCGGGCGTGCCGGCGCTGCAACGCCTGACGCTGATCACCGACCAGGCCACGCTGGCCAGCGCGCAGTTCGTCATCAAGCCCTACGGCCAGGACAACGAAGCGCTGCGCCAGTTGCTGGTGAAAAAGTACGGGTTGCCGTTCACCGCCGAGGGCGCGCGCCGGCCGTTTCCGGGCTTTGCCGCGCGCTTTGCACCGCGCGGCACCTTTGACTGGGAGTTTGCCGGCGGCATGAAGCTGATTTACCGCCAGCCGGTGCTCGGCGACAGCACGCTGTCCTACACCGACGTCGAACGCACGCGGCGGCGCTCGGCCGGCGTGCCCCTGCCCGCACGGGCCGGCCCGGCGAGCGACATCCCGGACAGCCGGTTCTGATCGTCACGGCTGGCGGCGTAGAGTCGGCGCCATGACGAACACCACCGAGCTGTTCCTCGACGGGCTCACCGGCCTGTACAACCGCGCCTATTTCATGGACCGCCTGAGCGAGGCGGCCGATGCGGCGCAAGACAAAAGACATGCGCTCGCGCTGCTGCTGATCGATCTGGACAACCTGTTTCTCATCAATCACGAAAGGGGTCGCCCCGCCGGCGATCTGGCGTTGCAGGCGCTGGCCGACGCGCTGCGCCGCTCGGCCCACGACCATCAAACCGTGGCACGGCTGGCGGGGGATCAGTTCGCGATGCTGCTGCCCGGCACCGCGCTGGCCACGGCCACGCAATTTGCGCGGGCCATTCGCAGCCTGGTCGGGCGCGCGCACGAGGTGCGCCCCGGCTTCGGGGCCATCGACGTGTGCATCGGGGTGGCGGCGCGGCCGCTGCGTGGCAGCTGGGATGCGACGGATTTGCTGCAACTGGCCGACTTGCGGCTCGACTCGGCCAAGCGCTCGCGCCACAGGCCGGGGCATGAGCAGCCGGTGTGGGCCGGCCCGCCCGACATGCTCGACGGCGATGACGCGGAAGGTGCGGAAGACGAAGGCGGCTCAGACGAGCGTTGAGTCGCCGTCAGCCAGGCGGGATCGGTCGATCAAGGACGCGGCTCAGACCGCGATCGGCAACTGCCAGCGGGCCATCGCGGCCTCGCTGATTTCGCTGGCGCGAACCATGTCGGCCAAAAACAGGTGGGCGGCGCGGTCGATGCAGTTTTGCAGTTCGGCTGAGTTGCCGTACTCCTGTCGCGCTTCATCGACCACCAGACTCGGCAGATCGGTGTGCTGAAGCAAGATCGCCTGGATGTGGCGGCACACCACGTAGTCAAAGACGAAGGAGCGATCCACGTCGATCTTGGCGGCAACCGCAAACACGATGTTTTCAAGCTTCATGGGGGACTCCTGTCGGTACGGATCGTCACTGGGCGGCTCGGCCTGAAGGCCACCATGAGATCTATATCGGCCCCCCACGCCGGCACGTGAGCCCGAACTGCACTGTCCGGGGTGCCTACTTCGGCACGCTGTGCGTCGAAAGTCGCGCTGGCAGCACCCCGCGCAGGGCGTTGCACACCACCAGCGAGTCGGCGCGCATGAGGTCGTCGAGGCGCACCGTGCGTTCGGTGGCTCGCCAGGCGGGGTCTTCGAGGACGGTGGCGCGGCACACGCCGGGCAGCGCGCCGTCGGTGATGGGGGGCGTGAACCAGCGGCCGTCGAGCTTCACGAAGACGCTGGTGCGACCGCCCTCGACGAGGCGGCCGTCTTCGGTGAAGAACAGGCTGTCGAAGGCGCCGGCCTGCTCGGCGGCGCGCACGCCGTCGTCGTAGTGCTGGCGCAACGTGGTCTTGTGCTCGGCCAGCGGGTTGGCGTCGCTCAGGCGCTGTGTGGCGATGAGCAGGCCGACGGCATCGCCCGCAGCTGCGAGCTGGTGCGGCGAGGTGATGGCGGCCACGCTCAGTGCGGCCAGCGCGCCGTGCGTGAGCGCCAGCTGGCCGTCGTGGGCGAGTGACAGGCGCAGGCGATGCGGCGCGCTGCCGCTGGTTGCGGTGGTTGCGCCGTCTGCGGCCGTACCTGCCAACCCGCTCGCCTCGCCGGCCTGCGCTGCCGAGCCGCTCAGACATCCCTCGATGAGCGCCAGCGCGGCGACCCGATCGAAGGCGAACCCGAGCGCCTGTGCGCTGCGAGCCAGCCGGGCCAGATGGCGATCGAGCAGCGCCACGCCCCGGGCGCTCGCACGCATCGTCTCGAACAGCTCGAAGCCCGGGTCCAGCCCCGTGAGAAAACGCCCCTTGAGCGCACATTCCTCGAACTCGTCGGTGGCGCGGCTGTCGAGCACGATGCCCGCGCCCACGCCCAGCCGGGCGGCGCGCAGGCCACCGTGTGGCGCGCCCAGCGTCAGCGTGCGGATGGCGACCGACAGGCAAAAGTCACCCAGCCGCGCGTCGCCTTGCGGCGCCTCGGCCCAGCCGATGGCGCCGCAGTACAGCCCGCGCGGCGAGCGCTCGAGCTGCGCGATCAACGCCATCGTGTGGTGCTTGGGCGCACCGGTGATCGAGCCGCACGGAAACACCGCGCGCAGCACATCGCCGAAGCCGACGTCGGGGCGCACCTGAGCGTGCACGGTCGAGGTCATCTGGAACATCGAGGCGTAGGGCTCGACGGCGAACAGCTCGCTCACGCGCACCGAGCCGGTCAGCGCGATGCGGCCGAGGTCGTTGCGCAACAGGTCCACGATCATCAGGTTCTCGGCGCGCGCCTTCGGGTCGAGCGCCAGTCGCTGCGCCGCGTCGAGGTCGGCCGCCGGCGAATCCGCGCGCGCCGCCGTGCCCTTCATGGGCCGGGTGGTGAGCGCGCCCGCCTCGTGGCGCAAGAACAGCTCGGGCGAGCACGACAGGACGTGACTGGGCTGATCGCCGGGCGCCGCCGGCAGCTCGATGAACGCGCCGAACGCCACCGGCTGGCGCGCGCGCAGCCGCCGGTACAGCGCCACCGGCGAGCCGTAGGCCTGCGCGTGCAGCCGGTAGGTGTGGTTCACCTGGTAGGTCTCGCCGGCGCGGATCGCCTCGTGGATGCGCTCGATGGCCTCGGTGAAGGTGCTCAGATCGGTGTCGGCTTGCTGGTGCATCACGCCGGCCGCGCCATGGTCGGCAGCCTGCGCGTCGAGCCAGGCATCGGCCTCGGCGCGTGAGAGCCGCTGCAGTTCGCCAAACATCAGCACGCGCAGCGCCGGGGCGTCGCCGACTGAGGGCCGCGCGCTGGCGATGTCGAGCAACTGCGCGCCCCATTCGTAATCGGCCAGCACCACGGCGTGAAGACCGGCGCGCAGATCGGCCTCGACCCGCGCCCAGATGGCATCGAGCGAGGCCGCGTCGACGCAGCGGTGTTCGCGAACGAAGCCGCTGTAAAGACGGCTGCTGGGGCGCTCGGCCGTGGCGCCGTGGTCGTCGAGCAGCGCAAAGGCGCTAGGCATGGCGTTCACGTCGAATGGGAGAATGGCGCATTGTCGAGGCAGTTGCCAGCGTGCCCGAATGTCCCTTCCGGAGTAGCCCGTGACCGCCCGACCCCAGCCTGTTTCCTCGCTCGAGTTGGGCGCCAACGCCCTGCCCGCGATGGA
>CAIVGK010000084.1 GCA_903905475.1 uncultured Burkholderiales bacterium
CCCGGCTGTGGGAGCAAGAAGGCCACCGCTTGTGGCTGCTCGCGGCCATCTTGCTGGCCAGCCCGCTGCTGGTGGCCTTGCAGACGCTGATCAAGCACCAGGGGATGGCGGCCAACCTGCCGATGCGGCTGCGCTGGAATTTCCATCGGCTGATGCTCGGCCAGAGCATGCAGTTCTATCAGGACGAATTCGCCGGGCGGGTGGCCGCCAAGGTGATGCAGACCGCGCTGGCCGCGCGCGATGTGGTGTTCATCCTGTGCGACATCATGGTCTTCGTGGTGATCTATTTCGCCACCATCGTCACGCTGGCAGGCGGCTTCCATGTGTGGCTGCTGCTGCCGTTTCTGGGCTGGCTGGTGTGCTACTCGGTGGCCGTGTGGTACTTCGTGCCGAGGCTCGGCCGGGTGGCGCGGGCGCAGGCCGATGCACGCTCGCTGATGACCGGGCGTGTCACCGACGCGTACACCAACATCGCCACCGTCAAGCTGTTCTCGCACGCCGGGCGCGAGGCCGGCTACGTGCGCGCGGCGATGCAGGAATTCATCGTCACCGTGTACCGGCAGATGCGGTTGTCGAGTGCTTTCGAGGTCGTCAACCAGATGCTCAGCATGCTGCTGATCGTGAGCACCGCCGGCGCGGCACTCGTGCTGTGGACGCGCGGCGATCTGGGCATCGGCGCGGTGGCGGCGGCCACGGCGATGGCGCTGCGCCTGAACGGCATCTCGCACTGGGTGATGTGGGAGATGTCGTCGCTGTTCGAGCACATCGGCACGGTGCAAGACGGCATGAACACGCTGTCGCGTCCGCGTCTGGTGCTCGATGCCCCTGGCGCCGTGCCGTTGCGCGTCACGCGCGGCGAGGTGCGCTTCGAGCAGGTCGGCTTTGCCTACGGTGGCGCCAAGCCGGTGATCGACGGCCTCGACTTGCACATCCGCGCCGGCGAGAAGATCGGGCTGGTCGGCCGCTCGGGCGCGGGCAAGAGCACCGTCGTCAACTTGCTGCTGCGCTTTTACGACGTGGAGTCGGGCCGCGTGCTGATCGACGGTCAGGACATCGCCTTGGCCACCCAAGACAGCTTGCGCGCGCAAGTCGGCATGGTCACGCAAGACACCTCGCTGCTGCACCGTTCGGTGCGCGACAACATCCTGTACGGCCGCCCCGATGCGCTCGACGCCGACATGGTGTCAGCGGCCCGGCGCGCCGAGGCGCATGACTTCATCGCCTCGCTCACCGACCCCGCCGGGCGCACCGGCTACGACGCGCACGTGGGCGAGCGCGGCGTCAAGCTGAGCGGCGGCCAGCGCCAGCGCATCGCCATCGCGCGGGTGATGCTGAAAGACGCGCCGATCCTGCTGCTCGACGAGGCCACCAGCGCGCTCGACAGCGAGGTCGAGGCCGCCATCCAGGCCAGTTTGTACCGGCTGATGGAAGGCAAGACGGTGATCGCGATTGCGCACCGGCTGTCGACCATCGCCGCGATGGACCGGCTCATCGTCATCGAGCAAGGCCGTGTCGTCGAAGAGGGCGACCACGCCAGCCTGCTCGCGCAAGGCGGCCTGTACGCGCGGCTGTGGGCGCACCAGAGCGGCGGTTTTCTGGGGCTCGAGCCCGACGACGACCCGGTGCCCCCCGCCTGAGCGCTGGCGCGGGCGGGTTCAGTCGCGGCAGATGTAGGCAGGACGCCCATCGTCAGTGGCGATGGCTGGCGGCTTCGGCTGCCACATCACCACCTCTTCGATCTGCCGCGCGAGCTCGAAGTCCTTGTCGGTGATGCCACCGGCGTCGTGGGTGCTCAGGCGCACCGTCACGCTGGCGTAAGACACCGCCAGATCCGGGTGATGCCAGGCCGCCTCGGCGAGGTGGCCGATGGTGTTGACCACCATCAGCGTGGCCCGCCAGCCGCTGGTCTTGAACACGCGCTCGAGGTGGCCGTTGGCGCATCGCCAGTGCGGCAGGGTCTGGCGCAACGTGTCGTAGGCCTGCGCTTCGCTGTACACGCCGCCGGCCGTGGGGTTGGGTGCTGAGGTCATGACGAATTCCTGAACTGCTTGATGTCGGGAATGTTCGCACGGCCCTTCGCCAACGCCGCGCGCTTGCGGCGGCTACGATCCCGCGCTGTTCCACCCACACGAAAAGCCCCCACATGGCCTCCAGCCTGCTCGCTCTGATCGACGACATCGCCACCTTGCTCGACGACGTGGCAGCGCTGACCAAGGTCGCCGCCACCAAGACCGCCGGCGTGGTGGGTGACGATCTGGCGCTCAACGCGCAGCAGGTGGCCGGCGTGGCGGCCGATCGCGAGCTGCCGGTGGTCTGGGCGGTGGCCAAGGGCTCGGCGCTCAACAAGCTGATCCTCGTGCCCGCGGCGCTGGCCATCAGCGCGCTGGCGCCGTGGGCCGTGACGCCGCTGCTCATGGTGGGCGGGCTGTATCTGTGTTTCGAGGGCTTCGAAAAGCTCGCCCACAAGTTCTTGCACGACGCCTCGGAAGACGCGGCGCACGAGGCCCGCGTGATGCAAGCGCTGGCCGATCCGGCAGTCGATCTGGTGGCCTTCGAGCGCGAGAAGATCAAGGGCGCCATCCGCACCGATTTCGTGCTCTCGGCGGAAATCATCGCGATCACGCTGGGCACGGTGGCGAACTCGCCGCTGCTGTCGCAGCTGAGCGTGATGGTGGGCATCGCGGTGGCCATGACCGTCGGCGTGTACGGCGTGGTGGCGTGCATCGTGAAGCTCGACGACGTCGGTCTGCACCTGAGCCTGCGCCCGGGCAGCAGCGCCTGGGCGGGCCTGGTGCGCCGTATGGGGCTGGCCCTCTTGCGTGCCGCGCCGCACCTGATGCGCGCCTTGGCGGTGGTGGGCACGGCGGCGATGTTCCTGGTCGGCGGCGGCATCCTGACGCACGGCATCCCGGCGCTGCACCACCTGATCGAAGACGTGGCTGTGCGCGCCGGCGGGTGGTGGGAGGCCGTGCTGCCCACGCTGCTCGACGGCGTGTGCGGCGTGCTGGCAGGCGCGCTGGCGCTGGTGGTGCTGACCGCGGGCCGCAAGCTCCTGGGCCGGCCGGCGGCCACCGCTTGAGACGCCCCACCGATCTCGCCACGCGCTTCGGCGCCACACCGTGACGCTGCTGCTCGCGCCCATGGAGGGCCTGCTCGACCACACGCTGCGCGACATCCTGACCCGCGTGGGCGGCATCGACCGCTGCGTGTCCGAGTTCATCCGCATCTCGGGCACCTTGCTGCCTGAGCGCGCGTTCCTGCGGGTGGTGCCCGAATTGCGCCACGGCGGGCGCACCCGATCGGGCGTGCCGGTGCGCGCGCAGTTGCTGGGCTCCGATCCGGTGTGCCTGGCCGAGAACGCGGCGCGGCTGGCAGCACTCGGGCCGCACGGCATCGATCTGAACTTCGGCTGCCCGGCCAAGGTCGTCAACCGCCACGGCGGCGGCGCGATGCTGCTCGATGACCCTGAAAAAGTGGCGGCCATCGTGGCCGCGGTGCGCCGCGCCGTGCCGCGCGAGATGCCGGTGTCGGCCAAGATGCGCCTGGGCAACGAGAGCGACGCGCGGGCGGTGGAATGCGCGCTGGCGATGGCCGGTGCGGGCGCTGACGAGCTGGTGGTGCACGCGCGCACCAAGGCGCAGGCCTACCGCCCGCCGGCCTACTGGGAGCGCGTGGCCGACATTCGGGCCGCGGTGAACATCCCGGTGGTGGCCAACGGCGAAATCTGGAACGTCGCCGACGCGCTGCGCTGCCGCGAGCTGTCAGGCTGCCATGCGCTCATGCTCGGGCGCGGCATGGTCAGCGACCCGGGGTTGGCGCTGGCCATCATGGCGGCGAGCCGTGCACAGCCTGTGCACGCGCTGGCGGATGAGCCTGCGGCGAGCGACGCGCCTGCATCGATCGGCTGGGCCGACCTGCACCCGCTGGTCGCCGCGTTCTGGGAGCTGGTGCAAGCCCGTCAGGACTTGGCCGAACGTCACCGTCCGGGCCGACTCAAGCAGTGGCTCAACCAGTTGCGCCGCTGCCACCCGCAGGCCGAAGCTCTCTACGGCGAACTGCGCGTCATCGGCGACCCGAAGCGCATCACCGAGCACCTCATTGAGGCGGGCCGCCCCACACGCCACGTCAGTGCGTTTGCTGAATCCCGGCAATCGCCCACTCCCGGCTGCCATCGTGTGGCTTGACCAGGTGCCAGATCTCGTTGAAGGCCTCGGCGGGCGCACCGGCGGCTTCGCTGATCAGTCCGTGGAAGCGCACGCTGACGACCTGGCGCTCGGCTTCGTCCGAGAAGTCGACCACCTCGGCGTCCACCCGAACCACGTCCGTGTGTTGCGTGGCAGCACTTGAGCGGTCTTGCAAGTCGAGCTTGATCGAGGCGAACAGCTCCGGCGAGGTGAACTGACGCAGGTCGTTCAGATCGGCGCTGTCGTTGGCGGCCTGCAAGCGGATGAAGATCATCTTGGCGATGCGCTCGAAGCCGACCTGATCGAAGCCCACGGGCACCGAGGGCGCGGCACCGGCCGTGGCCAGCGTGGTCAGCGGTGGCGCACTGGCTGCAGGCGTCGCTGCGGGGGCTGCCGCGGTGCTGCCCGGCGACCACGAAGCCCCGGCACCGGCACCGGCGAACTGCATGCCGTTCGAGGCCGCCATCGCGCGTGGCGCCGAGGCGCCGCGCATGCGACTCATCACGAAGCGGATCGCGATGAAAGCCACCAGCCCGATCAGCAGCATCGTGATCAGGTTGCCGAACTCAGCGCCCATGCCAAGGTGGCTCATCAGTGCGGCCAGGCCAAGACCGGCGGCCAAGCCAGCCAGCGGGCCCATCCAGGAGCGCTTTGGCGCCGCCGCCGCCCCTGCGGTTGCCGGGGCGGGCGTGGCCTGCGCCGGCTTCGCGGGTGTCGCATCGGGCGTGCTGCGCGCAGGCATGTTGCGCTGCATGCCCGACGAACTGCCGCCGCCCAGGCGCTTGGCATCGGCCACCGAGGGCGCCAGGCTGAGTACGGCAGTGAGCGTCAAGGCCAAGGCCAAGATCCAGGATTTCATGTCAATTTCCTTTGGTGAGAGGTACCGAAACCATTTGAACTGAGGGCTGACCCCGGTCGAATCAAGAGGCCTCCTTGGCCCAAGTGTCTTTCAACGTCGCTGTCCTGTTGAAAACAGGGTGATTGTTCGTGTGGTCCTTGCGGTCGGCCACGAAGTAGCCGTGGCGTTCGAACTGGAAGTGGTCTTCGCGCTGCGCCGTGGCCAGGCCGGGCTCGACGAAAGCGGTGATCGTCTTCTGGCTGGCCGGGTTGAGCACGCTGAGGAAGTCGCGCCCGCCGGCGTCCGGCTGGGCTTCGGTGAACAGCCGGTCGTACAGGCGCACCTCGGCGGCGACGCCGGTGGTCACGCTGACCCAGGTGATCACGCCCTTGACCTTGACCGCATCGGCGCCCGGCGTGCCGCTCTTGGTGTCGGGCACCAGCGCGGCCAGCACCGCGCTGACCTGGCCCTGCGCATCCTTCTCGCAGCCCACGCACTCGATCACGTAGCCGTATTTCAGGCGCGACTTGCTGCCCGGCAGCGCCGCACCGGTGGCGTCGGTGCGCGGCGGGCTGAGGCGGAAAAACCCCTTGCTGGGCTCTTCCATGAAGTCCTCGCGCTCGATCCACACCTCGTCGGTCAGCACGAACTCGCGCTGGCCGCGCTCGGGGTGACCCGGGTGCACTGGGGCGTGGCAAGGCTCTTGATGGGCTTGGCTGCCAAAGATTTCGGCAAAGTTGACCAGCTTGAGCTTGAGCGGGTCGAGCACGGCGCAGGCGCGCGCGGCCTTCGGGTCGAGGTCGTCGCGCAAGGCGATGTCGATCGACGAGTAGTCCAGCCAGCCGCCGGCCTTGCTCACGCCGCTGCGCTCGGCCAGCAGCTTCAGGCTGTCGGCGGTGTAGCCGCGGCGGCGCATGCCGACCAGCGTGGGCATGCGCGGGTCGTCCCAGCCTTGCACATGGCCTTCGTCGACCAGCTGCTTGAGCTTGCGTTTGCTGGTGACGATGTAGGTGATGTTGAGCCGCGCGAATTCGTACTGGTGCGGGCGCGGCTGGCGGGTCAGGCCCAGTTCGCACAGCGTGTCGAGCAGCCAGTCGTAGAACGGCCGCTGGTCCTCGAACTCGAGCGTGCAGATGCTGTGGGTGATGTTCTCCAGCGCGTCTTCGATCGGGTGCGCGTAGGTGTACATCGGGTAGATGCACCAGGTGTCGCCGGTGTTGTGGTGGGTGGCGCGCTTGATGCGGTAGATGGCCGGGTCGCGCAGGTTGATGTTGGGCGAGGCCATGTCGATTTTCGCGCGCAGCACCGCCGCGCCATCGGCCAGCTGTCCGTCGCGCATCTCGCGAAAACGCGTCAGGTTCTGCTCGGGCGTGCGGCTGCGAAACGGGCTGTCGGTGCCGGGGGTGTTGAAGTCACCGCGGTTGGCGCGCATCGCGTCGGCGCTTTGCTCATCGACGTAGGCCAGGCCCGCGGTGATCAGCGCTTCGGCCGCGCGGTACATGAAGTCGAAGTAGTTGCTCGCGTGATACAGGTGGGAGCGCAGGGCCGGCGGATGCTGCGGGTCGGGGGCTTCCCAGCTGAAACCCAGCCACCTCACCGCGTCGAGGATCGCGTCGACGTACTCCTGCTCTTCCTTTTCGGGATTGGTGTCGTCGAAGCGCAGGTGGCACACGCCGCCGTAGTCGCGCGCCAGCCCGAAGTTCAGGCAGATGCTCTTGGCGTGGCCGATGTGCAAGTAGCCGTTGGGCTCGGGCGGAAAGCGTGTGCGGATGCGCGCCGGGTCTGCCGTTCCCGTGGCATGGTGCGCCGCATCGCCCGGCGTGCCGGCAAAGGTGCGGCTGGCGTAGGTGAGGGCCGCCAGATCACGCTCGATCACCTGTCGCAGGAAATTGCTCGGCTGCTTGGTGTCGTCGGGCGCGGTCGGGTGGGTGGGTGCGGTCATGGGGCGGGCGCCGTTCGGCGCGGTGCAGGAAAGGCGTGCTCAGCCTCGATTCGGCGAGGGACGATTATCCCTTGCGGTCCTGCGCCGCCGCGCTGGCTCAGCGCCGTCTTGAACCGCCGCCCAGGATGCTGCCCAGCACGCCGCGGATGATCTCGCGGCCCACCGCCGTGCCCATGGTGCGCACCGCCGAACGGGCCATCGATTGCGCCAGCCCCTCGCGCCGCCCGCCGCGCGGGCCGGTGCTGCCGAACAGGATGTCGCCGAGGCCGCCCATCAAGCCGCCGCCATCGTCATTGGCCGGTGCGTCTGGCGGTGCGCTCGGGCGTGAGCCGGCTGGCGTGGCGCTTGCCGATTCGCCGGGCGCGCTCGCGCGGCGGCCCTTGAGTCTTTCGCAGGCCGACTCGCGGTCGATGCGCTTTTCGTAGACCCCGGCGACCAGCGAGTTGGCGATCAGCGTCTGGCGCTGTGCCGGCGTGATCGGCCCGATCTGGCTGCCCGGCGGCACCACGAACACCCGCTCGGTCACGCTCGGGCGGCCCTTGGCGTCGAGAAAGCTCACCAGCGCTTCGCCCACGGCGAGTTCGGTGATCGCGGTCTCGATGTCGAGCCCAGGCTTGGCGCGCATGGTGCTGGCGGCCGCCTTGACCGCCTTCTGGTCACGCGGCGTGAACGCGCGCAGCGCGTGCTGCACCCGGTTGCCCAGCTGCGCGAGCACGCTGTCGGGGATGTCGAGCGGGTTTTGCGTCACGAAGTACACGCCCACACCCTTGCTGCGCACCAGCCGCACCACCAGTTCGATGCGCTCGACCAGCGCGGCGGGCGCTTCCTTGAACAGCAGGTGCGCCTCGTCGAAGAAGAACACCAGCTTGGGCTGCTCGAGGTCGCCCACTTCGGGCAGCTGCTCGAACAGCTCGGACAGCATCCACAGCAGAAACGTCGAGTACAGCCGCGGGCTGTTCATCAGCTGGTCGGCCGCGAGGATGTTGATGACGCCTTGGCCAGCGTCGGTCTGCATGAAGTCGGCGATGTTGAGCATCGGCTCGCCGAAGAACTGGCTGCCGCCTTGTTCCTCGATTTGCAGCAGGCCGCGCTGGATGGCGCCGATGCTGGCCGCGCTCACGTTGCCGTATTCGGTGGTGAAGTCGCTGGCGTTGTCGCCCACGTGCTGCAGCATCGCGCGCAGGTCTTTCAGGTCGAGCAGCAAAAGCCCGTTGTCGTCGGCGATCTTGAACACCAGGCTGAGCACGCCTTGCTGCGTCTCGTTGAGGGCCAGCATGCGCGCGAGCATCAGCGGACCCATGTCGCTCACGGTGGCGCGCACCGGGTGGCCCTGCGCTGGCTTGCCGGTCTTGGCGTCACCGGCAAACACGTCCCACAGCAGGGCGGGGCAGGCCACCGGCTGCGGCGTGTCGAGCCCGCGCTCCTTGAGCACTGCGGCGAGCTTGTCGCTCACGCGCCCGGCCTGCGTGATGCCGGTCAGGTCGCCCTTCACGTCGGCCATGAACACCGGCACGCCGATGCGGCTGAAGTTCTCGGCCAGCGTTTGCAGCGTGATCGTCTTGCCGGTGCCCGTGGCGCCGGTGATCAGCCCATGGCGGTTGGCCAGTTCGGGCAGCAAGTGGCACTCGATGTCGCCATGCTTGGCAACCAGGATGGGCTCGGCCATGAGGGGCTCCAAAAACGACGGGCGGTGACGGGCTGGCATGAAGCCCCGGCGGCTCGGGGCGGCCCGTAAAATTCCAGTCTATCCAACAAACACGGCAGGCTGCGTCATCGCATCGCCTGCGCAGGAGGCGCCATTCCATGGCCGGACATTCCAAGTGGGCCAACATCCAGCACCGCAAGGGTCGCCAGGATGAAAAGCGCGGCAAGATCTGGACGCGCGTGATCCGTGAAATCACCGTGGCTGCACGCCTGGGCGGCGCCGATCTGGCGCTCAACCCGCGCTTGCGTCTGGCGGTCGAAAAGGCCAAGGCGGCCAACATGCCCGCCGACACGGTCAAGAAAAACATCGACAAGGCCACCGGCAACCTCGAAGGCGTGCAGTACGAGGAAATCCGCTACGAGGGCTACGGCATCGGCGGCGCGGCGGTGATCCTCGACACCATGACCGACAACCGCGTGCGCACCGTGGCCGAAGTTCGCCACGCGCTCAGCAAGCACGGCGGCAACCTGGGCACCGACGGCTCGGTGTCGTTCCAGTTCAAGCATTGCGGTCAGCTGATCTTTGCGCCGGGCACCAGCGAAGACCAGGTGATGGAAGTCGCCCTCGAAGCCGGTGCCGATGACGTGATCACCGACGACGATGGCGCGGTCGAAGTCATCACCGCGCCGGCAGCGTTCGAGGTGGTCAAGGCCGCACTCGAAGCCGCCGGCCTGACGCCCGCGGTGGCCGAGGTCACCCTGCGCCCCGAGAACACCGTCGAGCTGACCGGCGAAGAAGGCCTGCGCATGCAAAAGCTGCTCGACATGATCGAAGACCTCGACGACGTGCAGGCGGTGTTCCACAACGCCGAGATTTCGCCATGAAGGTCCTGGTGATCGG
>CAIVGK010000085.1 GCA_903905475.1 uncultured Burkholderiales bacterium
CCGTACCAGAAGAACTCCACCACCTCGATCTTGCCGGCGGGCACCGCATTGGGCTGGCTCAGCTTGACGTACTGGGTGCCCTCGACAGGCACACCTTGCGCCTGGGCTGGCGCGGTCGCCAGCAGGGCGCTCGTGCCAGCGGCGGTGGCCAGGAGGTGGCTTGAAAACTCGCGTCGTTTCATGGTGCTTGGTTCCTCGGTCGTGGCATGGGGCCGGTGGGTCGAATGCGCAGGGCAGTGCGCATTCGCACGGATGAATGAGTGGCCGCTGCCACCGAAAGTTCGGGCGCTGGCGTCAAGGCACGCAACTTCGGTGGATCACCGCGGTGCGCGAACGAGCGCCGCTTCGAACCCGACGGCGGACACTTTCGCCTTGATGTCGTCGGCCTCGGCCTTGTCTTCGAAAGGGCCCAGGCGCACGCGGTGGACGGTGCGTCCGGCCTGCTCGCGCTCGACGATGCGCGCCGAGTAGCCGAGCAGCGCCAGTTTGCCGCGCTGGCCCTCGGCGTCTTCCGCGCTGGAGTAAGCCCCCGTTTGCACGAAGAAGACATACGCCTCGTCGCCGGTCTTGGCCGCAGGGGCCGTCGTGGCCGTCGGGGCCGGCTTGGCCGCGGGCGGTGGCGTCGGCCCGACGGGACGGTCGGCCAGGATGCCGGCCGGATCGCGCTCGCCGGGTGCCGCGGTGGCCGGCTCGCTGGGCGCTGGCGTCACCGGGATCGTTACCGGGCGCGCGGGGTTCTTGCCGGCCAGCGGGGCGTTCGGCTCCCAGTTCTTGTTTTTCTCGCGCTCGGCCGAATCTTGCTCGGCGGTGCGTTGCGGCACCTTGTCAAGGAAGGGCACCGGCACCTTGGTCACGTACAGCGCCACGCCCAGCGCGAGCGCCAGCCCGATCAGCAAGCCGACGATGAGTCCGGCCAGAAAGCCGCCGCGCTGGCGGGAGCGGGACGCGGTGGGGGGCACGGAGCTGCGCATGGATGGAGACCTCACATTTTCTCGGGAGCGCTCACGCCCAGCACCGCCAGCGCGTTGCGGATCACCTGGCGGGTGGCGCCAAGCAGCGCCAGCCGGGCGCGGGCCACGGCGTCGTCATCGACGAGGAAGCGTTCTGCGGCGTAGTAGCTGTGGAAGGCGCTGGCCACGTCGCGCAAATAGAAGGTCAGGTCGTGCGGGGCCAGCGTTTCGGCCGCGCCCGACAGCATGGCCGGGTAATCGGCCAGCCGCAGCATCAGGGCGGTTTCGGTGCTCGCGTTCAGCACCGACAGGTCGGCGGCCTCGAGGCCGGCCGCGTTGCCGCCCTTGTCTACGTACTGCTGGATCACCGAGCAGATGCGCGCATGGGCGTACTGCACGTAGAACACCGGGTTCTCGTCGTTTTGCTTGAGCGCCAGGTCGACGTCGAAGGTGAACTCGGTGTCGGCCTTGCGGCTGATCAGGAAGAAGCGCACCGCGTCGCGGCTGGTCCAGTCGATCAGGTCGCGCAGCGTCACGTAGGAGCCGGCGCGCTTGGAGATCTTGACCTCCTCGCCGCCGCGCATCACGGTGACCATCTTGTGCAGCACGTAGTCGGGGTAGCCCGGCGTGATGCCCACGCCCGAGGCCTGCAGACCGGCGCGCACCCGCGCGATGGTGCCGTGGTGGTCGCCGCCCTGGATGTTGATCGCCTTGGTGTAGCCGCGCGAGAACTTGTTGATGTGATAGGCCACATCGGGCACGAAGTAGGTGTACTGCGCTTCGTCGCCGGCGGTGCCCGACTTGCGCATCACGCGGTCCTTGTCGTCGCCGTAGTCGGTGCTGCGCAGCCACAGCGCACCGTCTTGCTCGTAGGTCTTGCCGGCCGCCACCAGGCGCGACACGGTGGCATCGACCTGGCCGGTGGCGTACAGGCTCGACTCGAGAAAGTAGTGGTCGAAGCGCACGCCAAAGGCCTGCAGATCGAGATCTTGCTCATGGCGCAGGTAGGCGACCGCGAACTGGCGGATGCCGTCGATGTCTTCGATGTCGCCCGAGGCCGTGAACGCCCGGTCATCGGCGCGCACCGTTTGCCCTGCGGAAAATCCCGCGGCGATGTCGGCGATGTAGTCACCGTTGTAGGCCGATTCCGGCCACTTTTCGTCGCCCGGCTGGAGTCCGTGCAGGCGTGCCAGCGTCGAGGCGGTCAGCGTGGCGATCTGCACGCCGGCGTCGTTGTAATAGAACTCGCGCCACACCGACCAGCCCTGCGTTTCGAACAGGTTGCAGATCGCGTCGCCGAGTGCGGCCTGGCGGCCGTGGCCCACGTGCAGCGGCCCGGTCGGGTTGGCCGAGACGAACTCGACGAGCACCTGCTGGGCGTTGGGCGCGCGCCGCCCGAAGTCCGCGCCCGCGGTGAGCACCTCGCGAACGATGGCCTGTCGGGCGGCCGCGCGCAGGCGCACGTTGATGAAACCGGGCCCCGCGATGTCGAACGACTCGACATGGCGTCGCACGGCAGGGTCGCGCTCGAGCGCCTCGATGAGCGCTTGGGCCACCTCGCGCGGGTTCTTCTTCAGCGGTTTGGCCAGCTGCATGGCCGAGGTGCACGCCAGATCGCCGTGGGCGGCCAGTTTGGGCGACTCGAAGGTGGCCTGCAAGGCGCTGGCCGGGCTGACTTCCTGGATCGCTGAGGCGAGTGCCTTCAGCAGGTCTTGCTTCACTTCAATCATCGGCCGATTCTACGTTTCGGCCTGCGCACGACGGCCTGGCGGGTGTCCGGCGAAACGGCATCGGCGGCGGTTTGGCGGGTCTTTGGGCGCTTGTTCCGGCGTATCGCTCCACGCCAGCCGGGGCAACATCGGTGCGGCCGCGCGGCGGTGGAAATCGCCGCACTGTCCTTGATTGCGCCCAACGGACCGGGCTTGTGGCCGCCCGCCATTCCTGCCGAACCCATGGCCTCGAACCTGAACGACAGCCCTGCCGTCGACATCGCGATCGACCCCGCACCCGAGCTGCCCGTGGGCCGCGCACTGCCCGCGAAGATCGGCAAGTACCCGGTGCTGCGCAAGCTCGGTGAGGGTGCCACCAGCGACGTGTACCTGTGCCGCGACGAGTTCCAGGGGCGCGATGTCGCCATCAAGCGGGTGCGCCACTCGATGGGCGACGACGAGGCTGCGCTGCGCTACAGCGACCGCTTCTTCGCCGCCGAGGCCGCGCTGGTGGGCCGGCTGCAGCACCCCAACGTCGTGAAGATCTATGACGCGGTGCTCGAGCCGTCGAGCCAGTACCTGGTGATGGAGTACGTGGCGGGCGGCACCCTGCGGCCGTACTGCCGCGCCGATCAGCTGCTGCCGCTCGAGCAGATCGTCGAAATCGGCTTCAAGTGCGCGATGGCGCTGGGCTATGTCTATCGGCAAGGCCTGATCCACCGCGATGTGAAGCCGGCCAACTTGCTGACAGTGCTGAACAACGGCGTCATCACCGATGTGAAGATCAGCGATTTCGGCAGCGCGCTCAACCTCGACTCGGACGTGACGCAGGTCTACCGGGTGGGCTCGCTGGCCTACATGTCACCCGAGCAGCTCGATGGCAGCACGCTGGACAGCCGCGCCGACATGTACTCGCTGGGCGCGGTGCTGTACCACCTGGTGGCCGGTCGGCCGGCGTTCGACGCGCAGATCCAGTCGGCCCTGATGCACCAGATCTATCACGTGGCGCCGCCCCCGTTGGTCGGCTTGCGTGACGGCGTGGGGCCCGCGCTCGACGCCGTGATCCAGCGCGCGCTGGCCAAGGCCCCGCAAGACCGATTTGCCGACTGGGACGAGTTCGCGCAGGCGCTGTCAGGCCTGATCTCCAGGCAGGAGGTGCCCCGCGGCCAGTTGCAAGGCGTGCTCGATTCCGAGCGGTTCAACCTGTTGCGCAAGCTGGAGTTCTTCGCGAGCTTCGGCGATGTCGAGTTGTGGGAGGTGGTGCACCGCGCCAAGTGGCGGCGCTTTCCGGTCGGTCACGCCCTGTACCGCAAAGGCGATCAGGGCCGGGCCTTCCACATCCTTGCGCAAGGGGCGGTTGACGTGTTCCGCGATGGCGAGAAGGTCGCCGCCCTGGGCGCGGGCACCTCGGTGGGCGAGATGGCGTACCTGGCGCCCAGCCCCGATCTGCGCACCCATGCGGCCGACGTGCTGATCACGGAGCTCGCCACGACGATCTCGTTCGTGCCCGAGACGCTCGCGCAGGTCAGCGTGGGTTGCCGGCACCTGTTCGACGAGGCCTTCATCCGCGTGCTGGTACGCCGGTTGCATGTGGCCCACGAACGACTGGCGCATCCGCGGCGCATCCTTTGAGGGCGTGATCCGGCGTGCGCCTTGCTGGCGCGCCGCGCCGCGTGATCCAATCCTTGGCGGCGCACGGCTGCGCGCCTTCAATGACCACCCCACAAGGAACCTCGATGAAGACACTCCTGAGCGTGATCGCCCTGTTTCTGGGCTGCCTGTCGTTGCCTGCCCTCGCCGCCGACGCCCCCGCGAGCGCGCCCCTGAGCAAGCGGCAAAGCAAGATGACGACGTGCAACGCCGAGGCGGCGGGCATGAAGGGTGATGAGCGCAAGGCCTTCATGAAGAAGTGTCTGTCGGCGGCGAAGCACACGCAGCGAGACAAGATGAAGTTCTGCAACGCCGAGGCCCGGGACAAGAAGGGCGACGAACGCAAGGCCTTCATGAAAGCCTGCCTGAGCACCTGAGCCACCCGGCTCGATGGGGCTCGCCGAGTGCCGGTGAGCCAGCCTGAAAATCCCCCGCTACCGCATCCCGAGCGCCTGGGCCACAGCCGGCGCTGGGAGCCTGATTTTTTGAAACCTCAAGGAGTTTTTGTGATGAGCCACCCCTCGAACCCGCCCGGATCGCTGAGTCTGCCTGCGGGCATGCTGATCAATGCGCCGATGCTCCCCGGCTTCGAAACCATCCTCACGATGCCAGCACTCGAGCTGGTGGCCAAGCTGCACCGGGCCTTCGAGCCGCGCCGTCAGCAGTTGCTGGCCGCTCGGGTGGAGCGCACGAAGCGTCTCGACGCCGGCGAGCGCCCCGATTTCCTGCCCGAGACGAAGTCGATCCGCGAGGGTGACTGGAAGGTCGCGCCGATCCCGGCCGCGCTGCAGTGCCGCCGCGTCGAGATCACCGGCCCCGTCGAGGCCAAGATGATCATCAACGCCTTCAATTCGGGCGCTGACAGCTACATGACCGACTTCGAAGACAGCAATTCACCGCTGTGGACGAACCAGATCCAGGGCCAGATCAACCTCGGCCAGGCGATCCGCCGCACGCTGACGCTCGAATCCAAGGGCAAGGTCTACCAGCTCAACGACAAGATCGCCACGCTGCAGGTGCGCCCGCGCGGCTGGCACCTCGACGAGAAGCACGTGCTGGTCGATGGCCAGCGCGTGCACGGCGGCATCTTCGACTTCGCGCTGTTCATGTTCCACAACGCCAAGGAGCAGCTCGCCCGCGGCGCCGGCCCTTACTTCTACTTGCCGAAGATGGAAAGCCACCTCGAAGCTCGGCTGTGGAATGACGTGTTCGTCATGACGCAAAACGAGCTGGGCCTGCCGCAAGGCACGATCAAGGCGACCGTGCTGATCGAAACCATCCTCGCCGCCTTCGAGATGGAAGAAATCCTCTACGAGCTGCGCGAGCACAGCGCCGGTCTGAATGCCGGGCGCTGGGATTACATCTTCAGCTGCATCAAGAAGTTCAAGCTCGACCGCGACTTCTGCCTGGCCGATCGCGCCAAGGTCACCATGACCGCGCCGTTCATGCGCGCCTACGCGCTGCTGCTGCTCAAGACCTGCCACAAGCGCGGTGCGCCGGCGATGGGCGGCATGAGCGCGCTGATCCCGATCAAGAACGATCCGGCCAAGAACGACATCGCCATGGCCGGCATCATTGCCGACAAGCGCCGCGATGCCACCGACGGCTACGACGGCGGCTGGGTCGCGCACCCCGGGCTGGTCGACGCCTCGATGAAGGAGTTCGTCGAGGTGCTCGGCGATCGCCCCAACCAGTTCGACAAGCAAAAGCCCGACGTCAACGTGACCGGTGCCGACTTGCTGAACTTCCAGCCGGAAGCGCCGATCACCGAAGCCGGTCTGCGCATGAACATCAACGTGGGCATCCACTACCTGGGTGCCTGGCTGGCCGGCAACGGCTGCGTGCCGATCCACAACCTGATGGAAGACGCGGCCACCGCCGAGATCAGCCGTTCGCAGGTGTGGCAGTGGATCCGCACCCCCAAGGGCGTGCTCGAGGACGGCCGCAAGGTCACCGCCGATCTGGTGCGCTCGCTGGTGCCCGAAGAACTGGCCAAGATCAAGGCCGGTGGCTTCGAGGGCAAGTTCGATCGCGCGGCCGAGATCTTCACCCAGATGAGCACGCAGGACGCCTTCGAGGAGTTCCTGACCCTGCCGTTGTACGAAGAGATCTGATCGGCACGGCCACGGCCCGCGCACGATTCGTGCTCGGGCTGCGGCAGGCTTTGGGGTGAGTTGCCGTATGAAAACGTCCGTGTCGACCCGAATCGTCGTCGTTGGTGCCGGCTTTGCCGGGACCAACCTGGCCCGAACGTTGAGCGGCCAACCTGATCGGTTCGATGGCCGGGCGGGCGACCACGCCGTTTCGCTATCGATCGCGCGGGGCCATGGCCTCGATCGGTCACCTCAAGGGCGTGGCCGGGGTGTACGGCGTGCCGCTCCCCGGCTGGTTGGCCTGGCTGGTGTGGCGCGCTGACTACCTCTCGCAGATGCCCTCCACCGGGCGGCGGCTGCGCAGCTTCTTCGAGTGGAGCTGGGGCATGTTTTTCCCCTCGGACATCACGCACCTGCGCTTCACGCGCAGCGCCGAGGTGCAGTCCGAAGATCAGCGGCTGTACCCCGCGGCTGACGCTCAGGCGCTGAGCGCCGCCGTGCCGCCGCCGCCCTGATTCGCCCGCTGGGCACCCCGCGCTCGCATCACACCAGTTCGCGGCCCATCAAGCGCTCGAGCACGCGCAGCGGTGAGTGGGCTGGGTCGCGCATGCCGGCGACCGGCAGGTAGAAGGTCTGCTCGAAGGCGAAGCGTCCGCCCATGGCGGCGTGCGGAACCTGATCGGTGTAGACCATCCAGGTGCTGCCCGGCGCGAACTCGCAGCTGCGTTGGTCGGCGCTGGACTGGTAGTCGCTGTCCGCCTTCATGCGGTCGTGCAACTGCAGCATGTAGTGGTCGTAGGCGCTGCGCGGACCCTTGGTGATGCCCAGCATGGCGAGCAGTTGGCGGCTGCCCCACAGCGGGCCGTGCAGCGACGCCAGATGGCGCCGCGCCACGTCTTCGAACGATCCGCCCAGCCGCCAATGGCGCCCCTCGCCGTGGGGGTTCACGTTGGTGAACAGTCGAAGAATGCGTTTGCCGCGGGTTGGCGAAGACGGGAAGCTGTCGACGTGCAAGCGGCTGTCGTCCTGGCGCCAGGAGCTGGGTCGGCCGGCGACTTCGACCGGCCGGAAGCTGGTTCGCCCCTGTTCGACGGTGGCCAGGTAACCCGGCAGCAAGCCATGCACCAGCGTGCGGCTCAAGGTGGCAAAGCGCACCATCATGTCGCGCAGCACGGCCAGCTCGGCCGCATCGGCGCTGCTGCCACGCACGCTGTGGTCGGCCAGATTCAAGCTGATGTTCTTGCCCTGGACCTCGACGCCGGCGCCTTGGAAATAGAGCCCACGCTCGTTGTCGTGCAGGGGGAAATCGAGCTGTGGCAGCAGCAGCACGTTGCCGGCCTCCAGGGCGGCCACCGCCGCAGCCTGGTCTTGCGCGGAGCACGGCGCGGCCCAGCTGTCGATGGCCAGGGGGGTGATGTCGGTCATGGTGCGAGCCTGCCTCGAGTTGGAGATGGATGGCGCGGTGAGCCGGCGGGGCGGCTGCGTGATCAGCGCCCGAGCAGCCGCCGATAGACCGCACGGTTGCCCGCGGCCATGATCGGTGGCGTGAAGTCGGATTCGACGTGAGCCGGCCCGGCCGCACCCAGCCGCTGGCGCAGCGGCGCATCGCTGAGCAGCCGGTCGATCGCTGCGGCCAGTGCGGCCGCGTCGCCCACCGGCACCAGCACCCCGGTGATCCCGTCGGCCACCGCTTCGGGAATGCCGCCCACGCGCGAGCCGATGCATGGCACCCCGGCCGCGGCGGCTTGCAGGCACACATTGGCCAGCCCTTCGGTGTAGGCCGGGTGCACCAGCACATCGAGCGACCCGATCCACCGCTCGAGGTCGGCGCGAAACCCGGCGAAGCGCACCCGGTGCTGCAAGCCGTGCCGTGCCGCCAGCGCCGGTAGGCTTGCGGACAGCGCCCCACGCCCGAACACGATCAGCTGCGCCGTCGGGTGCCGGGTGGCGAGCATTTGCAGCGCCTCGAACAACAGCGCGTGGCCCTTGCGTTCGATCAGCTGCGCGGCGATGCCCAGGATCGGTTGCGTCGGGTCCACGTCGAAGGTGGCGGCCAGCTCGGTGCGTGAACGGGGGTGCTGGAAGTGCGCCGGGTCGATCGCGCTGTGCACCACGGTGATGTCGGAGCCGGGAACACCCTGGCTGACCAGCACGTCCTTGATGCCCTGCGCCACCGCGACCACGTGGCGGTACAGCGGGTACTTGAGCCACAGCGCGAGCCGCTTTTCGCGGTTGTCATTGCGCCGCGACATCACCGCCGGCACGCCCGCCAGCTTGGCACCCAGCCCGCCCCACACGTCGGCACCACGCCGGCTGTGGATGTGCACGAGGTCGGGCTTGAGCCGCCTGAGCAGCGCGGCAAACCGCCAGACGATCGACACGTCCACATCGCCCAGCGTGGCCAGCTCGATGACCTCGGTGCCGGCGGCGCGCGCCCGGCCGGCCATCTCGCCGCCCTTGGCGCACACCAGCGTGCTGCGCACGCCGAGCGCCGGCAGGTGCTCGGTCAGGTACAGCACCTGGCGCGCTCCGCCATAGACGAAGCGACCGGTTTCCAGGTGAACGACATGCGGCTGGCTCGCGCTGCGGCCGTCGCTCAGGGGGGTGGGTGGCTTCAGTGACATGCCCGCAAATCAGGGAGTGGGGGTAGGAGCGGTTGGCGCCGTCGACGGTATCGGCAGCCACGCCAGCGTGGCTTGCGCCAGCGCATAGATACCGAAAGCCGCTGCCGCTGCCACCGCCAGCGGCGGTGCGATGCCGAAGGTCGACCACGCGGTGACCGTGGCCACTTCGCGCGTGCCCCAGCCGCCAAAGCTCACGGGCAGCGCGGCAAACAAGAAGATCGGACCTGCGGTGAAGGCGACCACCCACCAGGGCAGCACGACGCCGAACGCGCGCCCGGCGCAGTACAGCGCGCCCACCGCGAAGGCCTGCACCGCCAGCGAGGCCAACGCCTGCCGCCGGTACTGCTGGAAACCGTGCGGCCGGCGCAGCAGCTCGACCGCCAGCGCGCGTCGCCCGCCTGCGGTGGCGCCCCAGCCGGCCAGCGCCGCCAGCGTGCTCAGCACCACCAGAGGCAGCAGCAGCACCACGCCGAGCAAGCTCGCGGCGATCAGCGCCGTGGGCCAGGCCGCGGGCACGTGCAGCCGCGCACGCAGGAGGTCCATTTCGGGCGATCCGAGTCCGATGAACAGCGCCAGCGCACCGAGCGCGAACAAGATCCACAGCCCGCTCAGCCGATCGAGCACCACCGACAGGCTGGCCGCGGTCATCGGGCAGCCGTCGCGGTTGAGTTGCCACGCGCGAAACATGTCGCCGCCGAGCACCGCGCCGGGCAGCAGCGCATTGATGGCCACGCCGCGGAAGTACACGGCGATGGCCCAGCGCGCGCGCACCCGGTGGCCGAGCCAGCGCGCCAGTTCGGCCCAGCGCAGCGACGATGAGGTGTTGCCCGCGGTCGCGCTCGCCAGGCCCAGCAGCAGCCAGCCGACATCGGCGCCGCGCACCGCGGCCAGCACGGCTTGCGGACCGGCCAGCCAGACCACGGCGGCCAGCAGCAACGGTGCGCCCACCAGACGCACCAGCTGGATCGCGTGCTGGCGGGTCACCGGCATCGGGGTGGCGAACGGCGCAGCGTCATCTGGCCGAGGCGCGCGGCGCGCCTCGGGTGTGGAACTGCGGCCGGCCGCGGCCCTCGTGGTAGATGCGCACCAGCATCTCGCCGATCAGGCCGGCCACGACGAGTTGCAGCCCGACCAGCAGCAGCACCACGCCAGCCAGCAGCAGCGGGCGCCCGCCGATGGACTCGCCCATGGCTTTCACGATGGCCAGGTAGCCGAGGATGCCCGCCCCGGGCGTGGCCAGCCACAGCCCGAGCCCGCCGAACGCATGCAGCGGGCGCTGGTGGTAGCGCAGGAAGAACACGATCAGCACCAGATCGAGGATGACGCGAAAGGTGCGGTCGATGCCGTACTTCGACACGCCGCGGGTGCGCGCGTGGTGACGCACCGGCACCTCGGCGATGCGTGCGCCCGCCTCGCGCGCCAGCGACGGGATGAAGCGGTGCAGCTCGCCGTACAGCCGGATGCGTTCGATGATCTCGCGCCGGTAGGCCTTGAGCGCGCAGCCGTAGTCGTGCAGGTGCACGCCGGTGGCGCGCGAGATCAGCCGGTTGGCCAGCAGCGACGGCAGCTTGCGCGACACCGCGTTGTCCTGCCGCTGCTGGCGCCAGCCGGAGATCATGTCGACGTCCGCATCGCGGTCGAGCCGATCGAGCAGCGCCGGGATGTCCAGCGGGTCGTTTTGCAGATCGGCGTCGAGCGTGACGATGTAGTGGCCGCTGGCGATGTCGAAGCCGGCTTGCAGCGCGCTCGACTGCCCGTAGTTGCGCGCCAGGAAGACGGGCCTGAGCCATGGCCGGTCGGCGGCCAGTTGCGCGAGCAACCGGTCCGAGCCGTCGCGCGAGCCGTCGTCCGTGCAGATCAGCTCGAAGCGGCGACCCGTGGGCGCCAGCGCCGCGTGCACCCGCTCCACCAGATCGGGCAGGTTCTCGACCTCGTTGTAGACCGGGATCACGATCGACACGTTGATCGCATCGGCGAGCCGGTCCACGGAGGGTGCGGCCGCTGCGGCCAGGGTGTTGGGCATGGGGTGGGAGATGGCCGGGCGGCGTGGGCGGGAACGAGCCGGATTCTAGGAGCCGACCGTGCGCGCCGGGCGGCGGCTGCGGCCCCGCGCCTGTGTATGCTCGGCCGCCCATGCTGCCCGCGTCCCTCTCAGCGACCGCCCCTGCGCGCGAACGTGTCCCCGTGGGACGCCTGCCGCCAGGCGATGCCGGGCGGCCGGCGCGCTGGTTGTTCGCCGGGCTGCTGCTGTACTTCGCGCTGCAAGTGGTCATGCGGCTGCTCACCTCGCAGTCGGTCGAGCTCGACGAAGCCGAGCAACTGCTGTGGACGCAGGACCTGCGCCTGGGCTACGGCCCGCAGCCGCCGCTGTACAGCTGGCTGCAGTGGGCGTTTTTCGAGGTTTTCGGCGCCTCCATCCTGGCACTGGCGTTGCTCAAGAACGTGCTGCTGCTGGGCACCTACAGCTTCACCTGGCTGGCCGCGCGCCAGCTGCTCGCCCCGCGGCTGGCCGCGCTGTCGTCGGCCTCGCTGCTGCTGCTGCTGCAGATCGTCTGGGAGTCGCAGCGCGACCTGACGCATTCGGTGCTGGTCACCACCTGTGCCGCGGCCACGCTGGCCATCGTGGTCGGGCTGATCCGCGCGCCGCGCAGCGGCCTGTACCTGCTGCTCGGTGTGGCGGTCGGCTGCGGGCTGCTCGCGAAGTACAGCTTCTTCATGTTCGTCGTGGCCTTTGGCGTGGCGCTGCTGTGGGTCCCCGCCACGCGCCGTGTGCTGCTCGATCGGCGGCTGGCGCTCACCGTGCTGGTGGCTGCCGCGCTGGTGGCGCCGCACGCGCTGTGGGTGCTGGACCACCTGCGCGAAGCCGCCAGCAGCACCGCGGGCAAGCTCTCGGGGGGCCAGCCGCGCGGCCTGGGGCAGATCGCCCGCGGCCTGAGCAGCGTCGTGCTCATCGTGCCGTCGTTCCTGTCGCCGCTGTGGCTGGTGCTGCTCGGGCTGTTCGGCTGGCGCCTGTCGGCGCATCGCCAGGGCCGTGACGCGGTGATGGTCGCCGTGTTCGTCCGCTACCTGGCGGTGCTGGCCGTGCTGATGGTGCTCATGGTCGTGCTGGGTGGCGCGGCGCACTTCCGGGACCGCTGGTTGCAGCCGCTGCTGTTTTTCTCGCCGCTGATGTATTTCGTGGCCTGGCCCGGACTCGAGCGCCATGCGCGGCTGCCGGTGCTGGCCGGGCTGGCGGTGTCGATGGCGCTGCTGTGCCTGACGCTGATTTCGCTGCGCCCGTTCTACAACGGCCACTACGGCGAGCCCGAGCAGATGAACTTGCCGGTGCAAGGCCTGGCGAATGCGGTGCGGCAGTCGGGTGTGGAGCCGGCGGTCATCGTGTCCAACAACAAGCACCTGGTGGGGGCGATGCGGCTGGCCTTTCCGGCGGCGCGGCTGGTCCACTCGGGCTCGCAGGCCGAGCTGCCTGCCGGTGCCGTGCTGCTGCTGAGCTACGCGGCGGATTTCGATGCGCTGCGTGGTCTGCGCCCAGGCTGGGAGCCCGCACGCCCCACCGGCGTCGCGGTGCCCTACAGCCACGCCGGGGCCGACCGGCCGCCGCTGCGCTTCGCTTACGCGTTCGTCAATGGGCCGCTCAGCGCGGCGGCTGTGTCGGGTGGCGCGGCCGGTACCAGTCGATGAAGCGCTGCACGCCATCGGCCAGCGAGGTGGCCGGGCTGAAGCCGACCCACGCTTCGAGCGCCGACGTGTCGGCGTGCGTGGCCAGCACGTCGCCGGGCTGATGCGGCAGCAGCTCGCGCACCGCGCGGATGCCCAGCGCGTGCTCGAGCGCGGCGATGAACTCGAGCAGCGGCACCGGTGTGCTGTTGCCGATGTTGAACAGCCGCCACGGCGCGCTGCTCGTTGACGGGTCCGGGTTCGCCGGGTCGTACGTCGGGTTGGCCGTGGCCGGCTTGTCGAGCACCCGCAGCACGCCCTCGGCGATGTCGTCCACGTAGGTGAAGTCGCGCGTCATGCGGCCTTCGTTGTAGACGCGGATCGCGCGTCCCGAGAGCATCGCGTCGGCGAACAGCGCTGGCGCCATGTCGGGCCGGCCCCACGGCCCGTAGACCGTGAAAAAACGCAAGCCCGTGGTGGGCAGCCGGTACAGGTGGCTGTAGCTGTGGGCCATCGCCTCGTTGGCCTTCTTGGTCGCGGCGTACAGGCTCACCGGGTGATCCACGTTGTCGGCCTCGTGGTACGGCAGCCGTGTGTTGCCGCCGTACACGCTCGATGAGCTGGCGTACACCAGGTGGCCGACGCCGCTGTGGCGGCAGCCTTCGAGCAGGTTGGCAAAGCCGACCAGGTTGCTGTCGATGTAGGCCATCGGGTTGGTCAGCGAGTGGCGCACGCCGGCTTGCGCGCCGAGGTGTGCCACGGCATCGAAACGTTCGCGCGCCAGCAGCGCGGCCATGCCTTCGCGGTCGGCCAGATCGAGCTTGTCGAAGCTGAAACCCGCGTGGCGGGTCAGCCGCGCCAGCCGCTCGTCCTTGAGCGTCGGGTCGTAGTAGGCGTTGAGGTTGTCCAGCCCCACCACGCGATCGCCGCGCGCCAGCAAGCGCTCGGCCACGTGCATGCCGATGAAGCCGGCCGCGCCGGTGACCAGTACTTTCATGGGAGCCGCCCCATCAGGGCAGGGACACGGGAGCAGTTCATCGCCGAATTGTCCCGTGTTTCAAGCCAGCGCTGCGCGGCCTTCGGCCCCGCCGGGTGGCTGCGGCGCGGGCGCTATCCTCGCGGCCAACCTGGCGCCCACACGCGACGCCGTCCCATGACGCCTCCTGTGCCGCCCCACATCAACCTGCCGCCGTCCGATCTGCCTGCGCAGTGCGATGTGATCGTCGTGGGCGCGGGCCCCGCCGGCAGCGCGGCGGCGCTCACGCTGGCGCGCGCCGGGTTCGATGTGGTGCTTGTCGATCAGCAGGCGTTTCCGCGCGACAAGGTCTGCGGCGACGGGTTGATCCCCGACGCGCACCACGCGCTGCGCCGCCTCGGGTTGCTCGATGAGGTGCTGGCGCAGGCCCAGCCGGCCGGCCATGTGGGCGTGATCGGCCCGCGCGGCGGCCGCGTCGATGTGCCGGGCACGCTGGCGGTGCTGCCACGGCGCGAGCTCGATTGGATCTTGTGCCGCGGGGCAGCGGCCGCCGGCGCGCGCATGTTCGCGCCGCTGCGCTTCGTGGGCCCGCTCGAATCCACCGTGGACGGCGTGGCTCAGGTGGTCGGTGCGCGGCTGCGTTCGGGCGACACCACGCACGAGCTGCGTGCGAGCTGGCTGCTGATCGCCAGCGGGGCGCCGCCGCAGGCGCTGCAAGCCGCCGGCGTGTGCGAGCGGCGCACGCCCAGCGGCGTGGCGCTGCGCGGCTATGTTCGCCACCCGGCACTGGCCGGGCGGCTCACCGAGCTCGAGGTGGTGTGGCATCCAAAGATGAAGCGTGGCTACGGCTGGATCTTTCCGTGTCCGAACGGCGTGTTCAACATCGGCGTGGGCGTGGCGCACAGCCATGCCAGGCGCCGGGGTGAGGCCACGCGCGGCGGCGCGACGATGCAAGACGTCAACTTGCGAGCCATGTTCGAGGCGTTCACCCGCGTGCACCCCGCTGCGCACGAGCTGGTCAGCGGCGGCGAGTGGGTCGGCGAGCTCAAGGGCGCGCCGCTGCGCTGCTCGCTCGAAGGCGCGCAGCTCTCGCGCCCCGGCCTGCTGGTGACCGGCGAGGCCGCGGGCAGCACCTACGACTTCACCGGCGAGGGCATCGGCAAGGCGTTGGAGACCGGCATGCTGGCGGCCGAGTCGGTGATCGAAGGCCGCCGCGATGCCACGGGCGATGCACAGGTGCGCGCCGCCTACGAGCAGCGGGTGCGCGCGCTGGCGCCGCGCTATGCGGTCTACCAGCGCGCCCAGGCCGTCAACGACCACCCGTGGCTGGTCGACTTGCTGGTGTGGAGCGCGCGCCGCAGCCCGAGCCGGCTCCAGCGCATGAGCGGCGTGCTCGAGGAAACCCACGTTCCCAGCAGCCTGACCAGCCCGCGCGCCTGGTGGCGGCTGCTGTTCGACCGGCGCTGAAGGACCGCCCCATGTGCCAACTGCTCGGGATGAACGGCAACACGCCGACCGACATCATGTTCAGCTTCACCGGGTTTGCCACCCGCGCCGAGGAGCACCAGGACGGCTTCGGCATCGCGTTCTTCGAGGGCGCCGGGCTGCGCTTGTTCGTCGATGCGCAAAGCGCGCGGCATTCGCCGGTGGCCGAACTGGTGCAGCGCTACCCGATCCGCTCGAACCATGTGATCGCGCACATCCGCAAGGCCACGCAGGGCCGCGTGGCGCTGGAAAACACCCACCCGTTCGTGCGCGAGCTGTGGGGCCGCTACTGGGTGTTTGCGCACAACGGCAACCTCACGGGCTATGCGCCGCGGCTGCATGCGTCGTTCCACCCGGTGGGCGACACCGACAGCGAGCTGGCGTTTTGCTGGCTGATGCAAGAGCTGTCCAAGGCGCACGCCAGCTTGCCGCCGGTGGCCGAACTCACCGCCACGCTGCGCGAGCTGGTGCCGCAGATCGCCGCGCACGGCACCTTCAACTTCATGCTCAGCCAGGGCGAGGCGCTGTGGGCGCACTGCTCGACCCAACTGAGCTACCTGGTGCGCCAGCACCCGTTTCGTGAAGCGCGGCTGCAAGACGGCGACATCAGCGTCGACTTCTCGCGGCTGACCACGCCATCGGACCGGGTCGCGGTGATCGTCACCGAGCCGCTCACGCGCGACGAGCCCTGGGTCGCCTTTGCACCCGGCGAGTTGAAGGTGTTCGTGGCCGGCGAGCCGCTGGCGGTGTGACGCGCCGTCACCGGCCACAACCTAAGATGGCCTGACCGATCCACAGCTTGCCGGACCCGCCCGCCCATGAACGCACCTGCCACTCCAGCGCCGCGCTTTGACACGTTCTATCGGCATGACGCGCTGACGCAGCTGCTGGCCGATTACGCCGCCGCGCACCCCGAGCTGGTGTCCGTGGTGTCGATCGGCCAAAGCCACGAAGGCCGCGACATCTGGCTGGCCGTGGTGACCAACGCGGCCACCGGCATCGACACCGACAAGCCCGCGTTCTGGGCCGACGGCAACATCCACGCCGCCGAGCTGACCGCCAGCACCGCCTGTCTGTACTACCTGCACCAGCTGGTCACCGGCCACGGCAGCGACGCGCAGATCACGCAGCTGCTCGACACCCGCGTGGTCTACCTGTGCCCGCGCCTGAACCCCGACGGCGCCGAACTCGCGCTGGCCGACCGGCCGCGCCACATCCGCTCGTCGACGCGGCGCTATCCGTGGGCCGAAGACCCGGTCGATGGCCTGACCATGGAAGACATCGACGGCGATGGCCGCGTGCTCATGATGCGCATCGCCGATCCGCACGGCGGCCACAAGCGCTGCGCGGCCGATCCGCGGCTGATGGTGGCGCGCGAACCCGGCGAATTCGGCGGCGAGTACTACCGCGTCATGCCCGAAGGCACGCTCAAGCACTACGACGGCCTGACCGTGAAGGTGAACGCCGATGTCGAGGGGCTGGACCTGAACCGCAACTTTCCGTCGCAGTGGCGCCAGGAATACGAGCAGAGCGGCGCCGGCCCGTACCCGACGAGCGAGCCCGAGGTGCGCGCGATGGTCGACTTCATCACCGGCCACCCCAACATCGGCGCGGCGATCAGCTTTCACACGCACAGCGGCGTGATCCTGCGGCCGATGGGCACGCAAGCCGACGAGGACATGATTGCCGAGGACCTGTGGTCGTTCAAGCGCTTCAGCGCGCTGGGCGCCAAGCTCACCGGTTACCCGGCGGTCAGCGCGTGGCACGAGTTCAAGTACCACCCCAAGGAAATCATCACCGGCACGCAGGACTGGGTCTACGAACACCTGGGCGCGCTGTTCTGGACGGTCGAGATCTGGGCGCCCAACGCCGAGGCCGGCATCACCGGCTACCCGTGGATCGACTGGTACCGCGAGCACCCGGTGGAAGACGACTTGAAGCTGCTCAAGTGGAGCGACGAGCAGTGCGGCGGCCAGGCCCACGTCGCGTGGCGCGCGTTCGACCACCCGCAGCTCGGCGCGGTCGAGATCGGCGGCTGGGATTTCCACAACTACTGGCGCAACCCGCCGCCGCACCTGCGCGAGCGCGAGGCCGCGCGCTTTCCGGCGTGGATGACGCAGCTGGCGCTCAGCTTGCCGCGGCTCGAGCTGCTGCGCACCGAGGTGCGCGCGCTCGGCCCCGACACCTGGCGCGTGCGCCTGGCGGTGGCCAACAGCGGCTGGCTGCCGTCGTACATCAGCAAGCGCGCGCTCGAGCGCAAGGTGGTGCGCGGCGTGATGTTCGAGATCCACCTGCCCGAGGGCCACGGCACCGATGTGCCGGCGGTCTCGCTGGTCAGCGGCCAATCGCGCTACGAGGGCCCGCAGCTCGAAGGCCACGCGCCCAAGAATTCGCTGCTGTCATTGCCCAGCGGCAACGTGACGGCCGACCGCGCGGTGGGTGAGTGGGTGGTGCGTGCGCCGCAGGGCACGCGGCTGGCGGTCAGTGCGCGGGCCGATCGGGCCGGCGTGGTGCGCGCCGAAGTCAGCCTGGACTGACGACCGACACGACACCGGTCGCGCGGCCGCTGTGGCCGTCGCGTGGTGTCAGCGTGCCGCGTTCAGCTGCAGGCGTGTCGCCTCGGCCACGCGCCGTGCGGCTTGCGCGTAGTCGTCGCCCGCACTGGCGTAGAGGATCGCGCGCGACGAGTTGACGGCGATCGCGCCGCTGGTGCGTCCGGCCTGCGAGCGCCAGCCCGCGCGCACCGTGGCCGCGGCATCACCGCCTTGTGCGCCGACACCGGGAATCAGCAGTGGCAGCGTGGGCGCCAGCTCGCGCACGCGGGCGATCTCGGCCGGGAAGGTCGCACCCACCACCAGACCGAGCTGGCCGGTGCGGTTCCACGCGCCTTGCGCCAGCCGCGCCACGTGCTCGAACAGCAAGTCGCCGGCTCGCCCGTCAGCGCCCACCAGCCGCTGCGCCTGCAGGTCCGAGCCGCCCGCATTCGAGGTGCGGCACAGCAGGATCAGGCCCTTGTCGGCGTACTCGAGGTAGGGCTCGATCGAGTCGTGGCCCATGAACGGCGACAGCGTCACCGCGTCGGCGCGGTAGCGCTCGAAGGCCTCGCGGGCGTATTGCTGCGCGGTGCTGCCGATGTCGCCGCGCTTGGCATCAAGGATCACCGGCACCTGCGGCGCGACCGCATGGATGTGCGCGATCAGCTGCTCGAGCTGGTCTTCGGCGCGGTGCGCCGCGAAGTAGGCGATCTGCGGCTTGAAGGCGATCGCCTGGTCCTTCGTGGCGTCGACGATGGCCGCGCAGAAGTCGAAGATGCGCGCGGCATCGTCCTTCCAGGCGCCGGGAAACTTCGCCGGCTCGGGGTCGAGCCCGACGCACAGCAAGGAGTCGTTGGCGCGCTCGGCCGCGGCGAGCTGGTCGGTGAACTTCATGGCGAGTGCGCTCAGCCGATGCGCCGCGCCAGTGGCGCGGCCAGCCCGGTGTACGAACCCGGCGTCATCGCGAGCAGGCGCTCTTTTTCGGCCGCCGGGATTTCCAGCGTGCCGATGAACTGCTGGATGGACTCGCGGGTGATCGACTTGCCGCGCGTGAGCTCCTTCAGGCGCTCGTACGGGTTGGGCAGGCTGTAGCGGCGCATCACCGTTTGGATCGGCTCGGCGAGCACTTCCCAGGCGTCGTCGAGGTCGGCGGCGAGCTTGGCCTCATTGACCTCGAGCTTGCCCAAACCGCGCAGCAGGCTGTCGGCGCCGAGCAGCGCGTAGCCCAGCGCCACGCCCATGTTGCGCAGCACCGTGCTGTCGGTGAGGTCGCGCTGCATGCGGCTGATCGGCAGCTTTTGGCTCAGGTGCGTGAGCAGCGCGTTGGCCAGGCCGAAGTTGCCCTCGGCGTTCTCGAAGTCGATCGGGTTGACCTTGTGCGGCATGGTGCTGCTGCCGATCTCGCCGTCTTTGAGCCGCTGCTTGAAAAAGCCCAGACTGATGTAGCTCCACACGTCGCGCGACCAGTCGATGAGGATGGTGTTGCTGCGCGTGATGGCATCGAACAGCTCGGCCATGCAGTCGTGCGGCTCGATCTGGATCGTGTACGGGTTGAAGTTCAGGCCCAGCTGCTGCTCGACCACGCCGCGGCTGAACGCCTCCCAGTCGACATCGGGGTAGGCCGCCAGGTGCGCGTTGTAGTTGCCCACTGCGCCGTTCATCTTGGCGAGCAGCTGCACGCCGGCAATGCGCGAGCGCGCGGTCAGCAGCCGCGCCACCACGTTGGCAACTTCCTTGCCCAGCGTGGTCGGGCTGGCGGTCTGGCCGTGGGTGCGGCTGAGCATGGGCAGATCGGCCAGGCCGTGCGCCAGCGCCGTCATCGACGCGATGATGCGGTCGAGCGCGGGCAGCATCACCTCGGCGCGCGCGGCTTGCAGCATCAGCGCGTGGCTGGTGTTGTTGATGTCCTCGCTGGTGCACGCGAAGTGCACGAACTCGCTGGCCGCAAGCAGCTCGGGCGTGCCGGCGAACTGCGCCTTGAGCCAGTACTCGACCGCCTTCACGTCGTGGTTGGTGGTGCGCTCGATGTCCTTGATGGCCTGCGCGTCAGCTTGTGAAAAACCGCTCACCGTGGCGCGCAGCAGCGAGCGGGTGGGCGCCGACAGCGGTGCGAACTCGCTCAGGCCAGCGTCGGACAGCGCGATGAACCATTCGACTTCGACCTGCACGCGGCGGTGCATCAGGCCGTATTCACTGAGCAGCGCGCGCAGCGGCGCGACCTTGGCGGCGTAACGGCCGTCAAGCGGCGACAAGGCGGTGAGCGGGGAGAGGTTCATCAGACAGGCGCGGGCACGAGGCCACGGGTGGGGCAGGAAGTGGCCGAAGTTTAGGCGCCGGGGCGAGCGCCCGGGCCCGCCGGCACTGGCCTGTGCCGGCGCGCGCGCTCCCGTGCCGATCCAGGCCGAGCCGGGCGCCCACTCGTGAAAACCCCGTCGTTAGAATGAATTTCACGTTCCGTTACACCCCTGCTTTCCTCCTGCGGCCACACGCATCGCGCGTTCTTTCATGAAACTCCTCGGTTCGCTCACCAGTCCTTACGTGCGCAAGGTTCGCGTCGTGCTGGCCGAAAAGAAGCTCGACTACCACCTCGAACTCGAGGACGTCTGGGGTGATGACCGCATCCTCGCGTCCAACCCGCTGGGCAAGGTGCCTTGCCTGGTGATGGAAGGCTGCGAAGCCGTGTTCGATTCGCGGGTGATCGTCGAGTACGTCGACACCTTGTCGCCCGTGGGCCGGCTGATTCCCGAGCGCGGCCGCGAGCGCGCCGAGGTGCGCACCTGGGAGGCTCTGGCCGACGGCGTGCTCGACGCCGCGATCGCCGTGCGGCTCGAGCAGACGTGGGCCGGGCGCGCCGATGGCGAGCGCAGCGCCGCCTGGGTGGATCGCCAGATGGGCAAGGTGCATTCTTCGCTGGCGTCCATGAGCACCGGTCTGGCCGACAAGCCCTGGTGCTGCAACGGCAACCACCTTACGCTGGCCGATGTGGCCGTGGGTTGCGCGCTGGCCTACCTCGATTTCCGCTTTGCGCACATCGACTGGCGCGGCTCGCACGCCAACTTGCAGCGCTTGTCCGAAAAGCTGTTCGCCCGCCCCAGCTTCATCGACAGCCAGCCGCCCGCCGCCTGAGCGGCGCGCCGGTGGCGCTTCAGGCGTGCGGCAGCACCTTGAAGCTGCTCGCCTGCGCCATCGGCCAGAAAAGCCGGTACACCCCGTGCGGCAACTCGTCCGTCAGCAGCGCACCTGGCTCCATCAAGGTCAGCGCGTTGCTCAGCAGCGTGACCTGTTGATCCCGGTTGCGTCGCACGATGTGCGAGGCGGTGATTTCCTCGGGGTGGTTGAGGCCGGCGGCTTGCACCAGCTCCTTGAGCGCGATGAGCGTGCTGCGGTGGAAGTTGAACACCCGCTCGGCCTTGTCCGGCACCACCAGCGCTTGCTGACGCTGCGGATCCTGGGTGCTCACGCCCGTCGGGCACGCGCCGGTGTGGCAGGTCTGTGCCTGGACGCAGCCCAGCGCGAACATGAAGCCGCGCGCCGAGTTGCACCAGTCGGCGCCCAGCGCCATGGCCCGCACGATGTCGAACGCACTGATGATCTTGCCGGCGCAGCCGACCTTGATGCGCTCACGCAAGTTCAGCCCGACCAGCGTGTTGTGAACCATCAGCAAGCCTTCTTGCAGCGGTGCACCCACGTGATCGGTGAACTCCAGGGGTGCCGCGCCGGTGCCGCCCTCGCCGCCATCGACGACGATGAAGTCGGGCGTGATGCCGGTTTCGAGCATCGCCTTGGCGATGGCGAACCACTCCCAGGGGTGACCCAAGCACAGCTTGAAGCCCACCGGCTTGCCGCCTGACAAGGCGCGCAGGCGGTCGATGAACTGCATCATCTCGATCGGCGTGGTGAATGCGCTGTGGCTCGCCGGGCTCACGCAATCAACCCCTGGCAGCACGCCGCGCGCCTCGGCGATCTCGAGGGTCACCTTCGGGCCGGGCAGCACGCCGCCGTGCCCCGGCTTGGCGCCCTGGCTCAGCTTGAGCTCGATCATCTTGACCTGTGGGCTGACCGCGTTTTCGGCAAACAACTCGGCGTTGAAGCTGCCATCGGCGTTGCGGCAGCCGAAGTAGCCCGAGCCGATTTCCCAGATCAGGTCGCCACCGGTGCCATCGGCGGCCGCCCCGCGGTGATAGCGGCTGATCGAGCCCTCGCCGGTGTCGTGGGCGAAGCCGCCGCGCCGCGCGCCCTCGTTGAGCGCCAGGATGGCGTTGGCCGACAGCGCGCCGAAACTCATCGCCGAGATGTTGAACACGCTGGCGCTGTAGGGCTGGGTGCACGGCGTGCCGGCGCGTCCCTGGGCCCCGCCGATGACGATGCGAAAGTCGTGGCTGGGCAGTTCGGTCGGCTGCACTGAATGGCTGATCCACTCGTAGCCCTGCGCATGAACGTCCTTCTGGGTGCCGAACGGCCGCTTGTCGGACTCCCCCTTGGCGCGTTGGTAGACCAGCGAGCGCTGCTGGCGCGAAAACGGCGCCGCTTCGCTGTCGCTCTCGATGAAGTACTGGCGGATCTCCGGGCGGATCAGCTCGAGCCGGAACCGCAGGTGGCCGATCACCGGGTAGTTGCGCAGGATCGAGTGCCGCGGCTGCCGCGCGTCGTACCAGCCAAGCAGCGACAGCGCGCCCAGGGCCAGCGGCACCAGCCAGAACCACCTGTACCCGTGCTGCAGGGTCAACTCCACCCACACGCTGATCGCGAAACCCGCCGAGCACACGGCCCAGGTGGCATAGCGCAGCGGCAGGAGGGCGTCGAGTTTCGAAAGCCAGGCAGTCATCGGGGAGTCCTTGCAAACCGGCGCGTCCCACCGGCAGGCTGATCCTAGCGGCAGGCGTCCTGTTCGCGGCCCCCGGAACAGAGCCGTGCAATTCGCCCGGTTCGTGGCGCCGCGCCGGCCTGCCGGGGCCGTCGGAGTGGCTGGCTATACTGGCTTCAGCGCTGATTTGCTCCGGCTTGCGGGCGCTCTACAAAACCCGCTAAACACAGGATTCACGAGACACCCCGCTCCTTGCGCGTCCGCCGGCGCCCGTCGCCGCTCCCTTGACCCAGGCTCGTGCCGCTGTGCGGCCCAGCCGCCGATCGTGTGCATGTTGATGAATTCGCTGGGACACGTCCGACCGCAAACGATGTCGTTCGCGCAGGCACTGCCGCTGCGCAGCGGCGCGCTGCTGCGCGACTACGCGCTGATGTTCGAGACCTACGGCACCTTGAACGCCGAGCGCTCGAACGCGGTGCTGGTGTGCCACGCGCTCAACGCCAGCCACCACGTCGCGGGCACCTACGAAGGCGATCCGAAAAGCGCCGGTTGGTGGGACAACCTGGTGGGCCCGGGCAAGCCGCTCGACACCGACCGCTTCTTCGTGATCGGCGTCAACAACCCGGGATCGTGCTTCGGCTCGACCGGCCCGACGCACCTCAATCCGGCCACCCAGCAGCCCTACGGCGCCGACTTTCCGGTGGTCACGGTCGAGGACTGGGTCGATGCGCAATCGCGGCTGTGCGAAGCGCTGGGCATCGCCCAGCTCGCTGCGGTGATCGGCGGCAGCCTGGGCGGCATGCAAGCGCTCGACTGGGCGATTCGCTACCCCCAGCGGCTGCGCCACTGCATCGCGATCGCCACCGCGCCCAACCTGTCGGCGCAGAACATCGCCTTCAACGAGGTGGCGCGGCGCGCGATCGTGACCGACCCCGACTTCCACGCCGGGCACTATCAGGCGCACGGCGTGGTGCCGCGGCGCGGCCTGCGCGTGGCGCGGATGATCGGCCACATCACCTACCTCAGCGACGACACGATGGCCGCCAAGTTCGGCCGCAACCTGCGCGCGGCCACCGAGCCGCGCTACACGACGCAAGACATCGAGTTCGAGATCGAGAGCTATCTGCGCCACCAGGGCGACAAGTTCAGCGAGTACTTCGACGCCAACAGCTATTTGCTGATCACGCGCGTGCTCGACTACTTCGACCCGGCGCGCGATCACGGCGGCGACCTGTCGGCCGCGTTCGCCGCGGCGCGCGCGAAATTCCAGCTGGTCAGCTTCACCACCGACTGGCGCTTTCCGCCGGCGCGTTCGCGCGAGATCGTCAAGGCGCTGCTCGACAACCGGCTCGACGTCAGCTACGCCGAGATTGCCGCGCCGCACGGCCACGACGCCTTCTTGCTCGACGACCCGCGCTATCACGGCGTGCTGCGCGCGCGCTTCGAGCGCATCGCCCGCGAGATCGCCGAGGAGGCCGCGCGATGAACGACCGGCAAGCGCTCGAACTCATCGCTGCTTTGGTGCCGCCCGGCTCGCGCGTGCTCGATCTGGGTTGCGGCTCGGGCGAGACGCTGGCCTACCTGCGCGACCATCGCCAGTGCACCGGCTATGGCATCGAGATCGCCGACGCCAACGTGCTGGCCTGCGAGCAGCGCGGCGTCAACGTGATCCAGCTCAACCTCGAGGAGGGCCTGGCCATCTTCGACGACCAGAGCTTCGATGTGGTGCTGCAGCTCGACACGCTCCAGCACCTGCGCAACACCGAGCGCATGCTGATCGAGACGGCCCGCGTCGGCCGCATCGGCATCGTGTCGTTCCCGAATTTCGCGCATTGGCCCAACCGGCTGAGCGTGGTCGGCGGGCGCATGCCGGTGACCCGCGCGCTGCCCTACGAGTGGTACGACACGCCCAACATCCGCGTGAGCACCTATGCCGACTTTGAAGGCCTGGCGCAGCGTTGCGGGCTGCGCATCCTCGACGCGTTTGGCATCCAGAACGGCGCGTGCGTGCGCCGCTGGCCGAACCTGCTGGCCAGCACGGCGGTGTTCAAGTTCGAGCGTGGCTAGAACCGGGCGGCACCGGCTGCCTTTGATGTGACCTTGATGTGGAGTTTCCCGAGATGACGACGCCCGACCTGCAAGCCCTGATCGCCCGCATGGGCGTGGCCGCCCGCGCTGCGAGCGCCCGCATGGCCGCAGCGCCCACGGCCGCGCGCAACCGTGCGCTGGTGGCGCTGGCGCGTTTGCTGCGCGCCGAGGTCGCCGCCCTGCGCGAGGCCAATGCGCTCGATCTGGCGGCCGCCACCGCGGCCGGCACGCCCGCGGCCATGGTCGACCGGCTGAAGCTGACCGACGCGGTGATCGCCACCGTGGCCGAAGGCTGCGAGCAGATCGCCGCCATGCCCGACCCGATCGGCGAGATCACCCACTTGCGCCAGCGTCCGAGCGGCATCGCCGTGGGCCAGATGCGCGTGCCGCTGGGCGTGTTCGGCATGATCTACGAGAGCCGGCCCAACGTGACGATCGAGGCGGCGTCGTTGTCGATCAAGAGCGGCAACGCGTGCATCCTGCGCGGCGGCTCCGAGGCGATTCATTCCAATCTGGCGCTGTGGAAGCTGGTGCAGGCCGCGCTGGTGGAAGCCGACCTGCCCGCCGATGCGGTGCAGCTCGTGCAGACCACCGACCGCGCCGCCGTCGGCCACCTGATCGCCTCGCCTGAAGCGGTGGATGTGATCATCCCGCGCGGCGGCAAGGGGCTCATCGAGCGCATCTCGCGCGAGGCCAAGGTGCCCGTCATCAAGCACCTGGACGGCAACTGCCACATCTACGTCGACGCCTCTGCCGAGATGGCGCTGGCGCTGCGCGTCACCGACAACGCCAAGACGCAGAAATACAGCCCGTGCAACGCCGCCGAGTCGCTGCTGGTGCATCAGGCGATGGCCGCCGAATTCCTGCCGCGCATCGGCGCGCTGTTCGCCGCCAAGGGCGTCGAGATGCGTGGCGATGCGCCCAGCGTGGCGCTGCTCTCGGGCATCCCCGGCGCGCGCGTGGTGGCGGCCACCGAGCAGGACTGGTTCGAGGAGTACCTGGCACCCATCATCAGCGTGAAGGTGGTCGACGACCTCGACGCCGCCATCGCGCACATCAACCGCTGCGGCTCGCACCACACCGACGCGATCCTCACCGAGCACCACCCGAGCGCCATGCGCTTCTTGCGCGAGGTGGATTCATCGAGCGTGATGGTCAACGCCAGCACGCGCTTTGCCGACGGCTTCGAGTACGGGCTGGGCGCCGAGATCGGCATCAGCACCGACAAGCTGCACGCGCGCGGCCCGGTCGGCATGGAAGGGCTGACCTCGCTGAAGTGGGTGGTGCTGGGTCAGGGCGAGGTTCGCACTTGAGCCGATGCGTGCCGCGGCCGGCGCGTTGAACGCAGCCGCATGAGCGCCACCCAGGTCGCCTGGCTGGCGACGTTCGTGATCCTCGTGTTCTGGGGCGTGGGGGCCTACAACCGGCTGGTGGCCTTGCGCAATGCGATGGCCCGCGCCATCGCGCCGCTCGAGTCGCAGATCCGGCAGCGCCACGAATTGCTGCTGCGCTGGTGCGAGGCGCTGGGCCCGGTGCTCGAGCCGTCAACGCAGTGGAGCGACGCCGTGCAAGCCGCCTGCGCCCAGTTGCAAGGAGCCGCTGACGCGCTGGTGGCGCAACCCACGTCCGCCCCCGTGGCGGGCAGTTGGCGGCTGGCCGAGTCGGTGCTGGTCTCGGCGCGCCAGCGCCTGCAAGCCGAGTTGCCTGCTGGCCACGAGCGACTGAGCGGCCTGGAGACCGAGGTCCTCGCCGAGCAGCTCACCGCCGCCGACAACACGCTGGCATTTGCCCGCGATCAGTTCAATGCGGCGGCCGATCACTACAACCGCGCGGTGCGGCAGTTTCCGACCTGGGTCATCGCCCGCCTGTTTGGCTTCCGGCTGGCCGGCACGCTGTGAGGCGGCCAGCGCCAGAGCCTCAACCCTGGCCCAGGATCGACGCGGTGGCCACCAGTTCGTTGAACAGGGCCAGCGACACCTGCCCTGACACCGCGTAGGGGTCGAGCTCCGGGCGCTCCGAGTACTTGAGCAGCAGCCCCGGGTTCAGCCGGTTCAGGTTGACCTGCCCCATCGACCAGCTGGCAAAGCTGCGCTCGCCGATCTCCTCGTAGCTGAGCAGCACCACGTCGTGGTGCCTCGGGTCGTTGGCGATGCGGTTGTACAGCGCGCTCACCGGCGATCGGCCGCCCTCGAGCACCTGCAAGAAGATGCCGCCCGAAAAGCACAGCACGCCGGTCACGCCGACCCCCGGGTTGTTGGCCTTGGACTTCTTGAGGATCGAGGCGAGGGCTTCCTGATCGACGGAATCGGCGGCACGGCTGGCGTACATCAAGCGCACGAGCATGGGTTTCTCCTGGGCGGCGGCGGGGGTTCTGGGGATCAGCTTTTGGTCTGGTCGAGCAGCGACAGGAATTCGCGGCGCAGGTTGGGGTCTTTCAGGAAGGCGCCACGCATCACGCTGTTGACCATCTTGGCTGCAGTGTCCTTCACGCCGCGCCAGTGCATGCAGAAATGGTCGGCCTCCATCACGATGGCCAGGCCGTCGGGCTTGACGCGGTCTTGCAGTTCGTTGGCCAGCATGGTCACCGCTTCTTCCTGGATTTGCGGACGGCTCATGATCCAGTCGCAGATGCGCGCGTACTTCGACAGGCCGATCAGGTTCGAGTGCTCGTTGGGCAGGATGCCGATCCACACCCGGCCCATGATCGGACACAGGTGGTGCGAGCACGCGCTGCGCACGGTCACCGGCCCGACGATCATCAGCTCGTTGAGCCTCGAGACATTCGGAAACTCCGTGACCGACGGCATCGGCGTGTAACGCCCGGCAAACACCTCGGTCAGGAACATCTTGGCCACGCGCTGCGCGGTCTCATGGGTGTTGTGGTCGCTCTCGGTGTCGATCACCAGCGCTTCGAGCACCTGCTGCATCTTGCCTTGCACCTCGGCGCGCAACTCCTCGAGGTCGCCTTCTTGCATGAAGGCCGAGATGTTGTCGTTGGCGTGATAGCGGCAGTCGGCGGCGACCAGTCGGTAGCGGATGCGCTGGGACGCGCTCATTTGCGCCAGCTGCTCTTCGCTCCGCAAGAGCGTGGTGTCCGGATCAACGGGCATGGGGCGCGTCTCCTAGTTTTTTCTTGAGGGGTCGAAAGGAGCGTAACCCCATTCGACGACCCGTAGACTTCCAAGGGTGAATCCATCCGGCAACGCATCCCCCCCGTCTGCCGGCGTTGCCGGCAACCCGTCCGTCTCAGGCCCGGCGCTGTCCCGATTGCTCGGTCTGGCCGCCGAGGCCGTCGGCGCGGTGCGCGCCGGCCAGTCGCTGACCGCCGCCCTCGCACGCTGCCCGAGCGAGGTGCGCCCCGGGGTTCAGTCGCTGAGCTTCCACGTGCTGCGCCGCCTCGGCCAGGCGCAGGCAGCGCGCGAGGTGCTGGTGCCCAAGGCGCCGCCCAAGGCGGTCGATGCCTTGCTGCTGAGCGCGCTGGCGCTGCTGTGGCCCGACGACCAGGCGCCCTATGCCGACCACACGCTGGTCGACCAGGCGGTGACCGCCGCGCGCCAGCGACACCCGGCCAGCGCCGGTTTCATCAATGCGGTGCTGCGGCGCTTCCTGCGCGAGCGAGCGGCCCTGCTCGAGGCCGCGCAACGCACGCCGAGCGCTCGCCACAACCACCCGCAGTGGTGGATCGACCGCCTGAAAGCCGACTGGCCCGAGCACTGGAGCGCACTGCTCGAAGCCAACGACCTGCGCCCGCCGATGACCTTGCGCGTCAACACACGGCGCGGCAGCGTGGCGCACTACCTGCAGCGCCTGGCCGATGCCGGTCTGGGCGCACGCCCGGTGGGCGAGCACGGCGTGCTGCTCGATGCGCCTTGCCCGGTGCAGCGCCTGCCCGGCTTTGCCGACGGCGATGTGTCGGTGCAGGACGAATCGGCGCAGCGCGCCGCACCGCTGCTGCTCTCGGGCGCGGGGCTGCCGCCGGGCGCACGGGTGCTCGACGCCTGTGCCGCGCCGGGCGGCAAGACCGCCCACCTGCTGGAGCTGGCCGACCTCGACGTGCTGGCGCTCGATCACGATGCCGTGCGCCTGGCCCGGGTGCGCGAAACGCTCGATCGGTTGCATCTGACGGCCACGCTGTGCGCGGGCGATGCCGGTCAGCCCGCCGACTGGTGGGACGGCCAGTCGTTCGATGCCATCTTGCTCGACGCGCCGTGCTCGGCTTCGGGCATCGTGCGCCGCCATCCCGACGTGCGCTGGCTGCGACGCGCCAGCGACATCCCCACGCTGGCCGCGCTGCAGGCGAGGCTGCTCGCCGCGCTGTGGCCGCTGCTCAAGCCCGGCGGCCGCCTGCTGTACTGCACCTGCTCGGTCTTCAAGGCCGAGGGGCAAGAGCAGATCGACGTATTTTTGCAACGCAACAGGGACGCCCGCCTCGCCGAACAGCCGCTCTCACCCGGTCATCTGCTGCCGCTGGCCGACAATCGGGTCGACGCGGACTCGGCCCCAACCATGGTTCCCGCGGATGGATTTTTTTACGCGCTGCTGATCAAGAACTGACCCCGGGCACTGCTGTGCAACTTCACGCAACGGACCGCTGCTCTCCCAGACCCGCTGCGTTGCGCACCCGGTGGGTCACTGGGCTGCGCGTGTGGCTGCTGGCGTGCGTCATGGGGTGGCTTCCCGCCTGGTCCGGCGAGAGCTCGCCCGAACTCAGCGTGTTCGAGGTCACGCGGGGCGAAGACGGCCTGGCGGTCAATTTCGCGGCACGCTTCGATCTGCCACCCAGCGTGGAAGGCGCCTTGTTGAAGGGCGTTCCGTTGCATTTCGTGGCCGATGCCGCACTTTTTCGTGAGCGCTGGTACTGGAGCGACCAGCTGGTGAGCCGTGTGAGTCGCACCTGGCGGCTCGCCTATCAGCCGCTCACCCGTTCCTATCGGGTGAGCTTTGGCGGCTTGAACCAGAGCTTCGACAGCGCCGCCGAGGCCGTTGCCGTGGTTCGTCGCATGGCCGGCTGGCGGCTGGCCGAGCCGGGGCAGCTCGAGGCCGGCGGCAAGTACTACGTGGAGTTCAGCTACAAGCTCGACACCACCTTGCTGCCGCGCCCGATGCAGATCGGCATTGGTGGCCAGCCGGAGTGGCTGCTGCAGCTCGAGAAGGTCCAGCGCCTGCCTGCGCCCTAGGATGCGCCGATGACCAAAGCCAACCGCTGGGCATGGATCATCTCCCTGGTGGTCGTCACCGGCGCCAGCCTGGTGCTGACGTTCCTGCTGTCGATCACCACCAACAACCGGTCGTTCTACGAGCAACACTACGAGTGGCTGTTCTGGCTCAACATCGTGGTGGCGGTGCTGCTCGTGCTGGTGATCGGCATCGCCGCCGTTCGCATGTGGCTGCGCGTGCAGCGCGGCAAGTTCGGTGGGCGGCTGCTGCTCAAGCTGGCGGCCATCTTCGCGCTGGTGGGTGTGCTGCCCGGCGTGCTGATCTACACGGTGAGCTACCAGTTCGTCTCGCGCGGCATCGAGAGCTGGTTTGACGTCAAGGTCGAAGGCGCGCTGGATGCCGGCTTGGCGCTCGGGCGCGGCATGCTCGACGCGCAGCTCAACGACGTCTCGCACCAGGCGCAACTGGCCGCCGAGCGTCTGGGAGATGCCGGCGGCGAGGTCCAGCCGCTGGCGCTCGAGCGCTTGCGCGAGCAGTTGGCAGCGAATGACCTCGCCATCGTCAACGGCACCGGCCAAGTGCTGTTGTGGGTGGCCCGCTCGGCCGACCTGCAAAAGCCGGACCGGCCTTCGCCCACGCTGCTGAGCGACGCGCGCCGCTCGCGTGTGGCCGCACGCATCGAGGGCCTGGACGACGACGGCTCCGGTGCGCCCGTGCCCGGCAGCGGGCCCGCGCGCATCCGCGCGCTGGCGCTGGTGCCCAGCGCGGACATCGCACTCGCGCGTCAGGAGCGCTACTTGCTCGCCACCATGCTGCTGCCCGCGTCACTGGCCACCCACGCGCTGGCGGTGCAGTCGGCGTATCGCGAATACCAGCAGCGCTCGCTGGCCCGCGAGGGCCTGCGCAAGATGTACATCGGCACGCTGACCCTCACGCTGATCCTGGCGGTGTTCGGTGCCTTGCTGCTCGCGGTGACGTTGTCCAACCAGCTCGCGCAGCCGCTGCTGCTGCTGGCCGAAGGCGTGCGGCAGGTGGCCAAGGGCGATCTGGGCGTCAAGCAGGTGTTCGATTCGCGCGATGAGCTCGGCGGCCTGACCCGCTCGTTCGCCGACATGACCGAGCAACTCTCCGAAGCGCGTGCGCTGGTGCAGCGCAGCGTCTCGCAGGTCGAAGGCGCGCGCGCCAACTTGCAGACCATCCTCGACAACCTGACGGCCGGCGTGATCGTGTTCGACCGCGATGGCCGCATCGACACCGTGAACCCGGGCGCCACGCAAATCGTGGGGCTGCCGCTGGCGGACTATCGAGGGCGCCGGCTGGCCGAGGTCGAGGGCCTCGAGTCCTTTGGTGCCGCCGTATGGCAGCGCTTCGAATCGCAGGCCGATGGCCCCGGCGTCGGTGACCGCGGCCACTGGCAAGACGCTTTCGAACTGCAAAGCGGCCCCAACCGCGACACGCTGAACCTGCTGGTTCGCGGCGCCGACATGCCGCAAGGCGCGCACCTGATGGTCTTCGACGACATCACCGAGGTGGTGTCGGCTCAGCGCATCGAAGCCTGGAGCGAGGTCGCGCGGCGCCTCGCCCACGAGATCAAGAACCCGCTCACGCCGATCCAGCTGTCGGCCGAGCGGCTCGAGCACAAGCTTGCAGCCAAGCTCGAAGGCGCCGACCAGGCCATGCTGGTGCGCGCCGTAGGCACCATCGTCACTCAGGTGCAGGCGATGAAAACGCTGGTCAACGAGTTCCGCGATTACGCGCGGCTGCCTGCGGCGCAGCTCAGCCCGCTCGATCTCAACGTGCTGGTCGGCGAGGTCCTCACGCTGTACGCCACTGCCCAGGAAGACGGCACGCTGGCCTTCACGGCTGAGGCCGATCTGCCGCTGATCGTGGGCGATGCGACCCAGCTGCGCCAGGTCATCCACAACCTGGTTCAAAACGCCCTCGATGCCGTTGCCGAGCCGCCACGCGGCCAGGCCCGCGTGAGCGTCAAGACCGAAGTCGCGCGCAACGAAGCCGGTGCGGTGCGCGTGGTGCGGCTGCATGTCAGCGACAACGGACCGGGGTTTCCCGACAAGGTGCTCAAGCGCGCTTTCGAGCCGTACGTCACCACCAAGGCCAAGGGAACCGGGCTCGGTCTGGCCGTGGTCAAGAAGATTGCCGACGAGCACGGCGCCCGTGCGCGCCTCATGAACGTGGTCGTCACCGACAGCGACGGAGCGCAGGGAATACCGGTGGTTCGGGGCGCCCAAGTTTCGATATCATTTTCGAAGTTTGCGCAGACACCAGCGCAGGCCGTGGCAGCGTCCACCGACACCGCGCCCGCTCACTGAGGGCTCATGGCTTCCATTCTTGTTGTTGATGATGAGCTCGGCATCCGAGCCCTGCTGTCCGAGATCCTGGCCGACGAAGGTCACCACGTCGAGCTGGCCGAAAACGCGGGCCAGGCGCGTGCCGCCCGTGAGCGGGGTCGCCCCGATCTGGTGTTGCTCGACATCTGGATGCCTGATGTCGACGGGATCACGTTGCTCAAGGAGTGGGGCGCCAGCGCCATGCTCACCATGCCCGTGATCATGATGAGCGGCCACGGCACCATCGACACCGCGGTCGAGGCCACTCGCAATGGCGCGGTGGCCTTCCTTGAAAAACCGATCACCCTGCAAAAGTTGCTCAGTGCGGTGGCGCAAGGTCTGGCCCGGCCCGTGACCCGCGTTGCGGCGAGCGTGGCGCTGGACACCTTCGACCCCGAGCCCGCCGAGGCGATCGACGTCCCCGGCGTGGTCGCACCCCAGGTGTCGATGCTGATCGGCCCGCAGCCCGAACAAAGTTTCGACCTCAATCGCCCGCTGCGCGAAGCCCGCGATGCGTTCGAGAAAAGCTACTTCGAATTCCACCTCGCTCAGGAAAGCGGCAGCATGACCCGCGTGGCCGAGAAAACCGGCCTCGAGCGCACGCACCTCTATCGCAAGCTCAAGCAACTCGGCGTCGACTTGTCGCGCAGCAAACGCGGCGGACTGTGAGCGGCTCGGGGGTGCCGCGCGCCTGCTCAGAGCAGGAAAGGCCACGCGATCACTCAGCCAGACCTGCTGCACTGCCGTGTCCCACACGCGGCGATCGGCAACTGCATGCGTCACCAGCGTGCTGGCCTGCGGTGCGTGCCCCTTCCTTCATCACGCCAGACCTCCTGTGCCAGCACCGACACCGCATCTGTGCGGGTCAGAAGGCACTTGCCGAAGAAGGGCACCAAGGGCTTGTGGGTCACGCGCTGACAGTCACTGCTGGTCATGGGGCGCACGCCCTGCTCAATTTGCTGAGTCCAACGCCCGCAGAGTCAGCGTGGCCACCGCCGCAAAGCGCCGCGTGGTCAGTGGCACACCTGACGCCTCACAAAACCTGGCACGGTCGCAGAGGTCGCCCGCCGCGCTTGGCCAAACGCTGATCCCAGTGCCGCTTGCCGCAGCACAAGGCTCCCGGTGCTGCGCTGGTGACAAGGCAGGCGTCATTTAAGGCGCCACCGCAGGCGTTTTGTGGGTTGCACGCTGCTATAGTCCCGCTCCTCGTGGCCTGGTAGCTCAGTTGGTAGAGCAGCGGATTGAAAATCCGCGTGTCGGTGGTTCGATTCCGCCCCAGGCCACCAAGATGCGTCAGGGGCCCATGTGTTGCGATGGGTCTTTGTTCAGCCAGGAGGTTCGGTTTTGTTCCGTCCGCCTGGTGCTGTCAACGCGGGATTAGCTCAGTTGGTAGAGCGATACCTTGCCAAGGTATAGGTCGAGAGTTCGAGTCTCTTATCCCGCTCCATTCTGTGATCGCAGAAGACCAAAGCCCCGCCTGTTTTGCAGGCGGGGCTTTTTTCTGGGGCATCTCGGCTGCGATGCCCGTCCGCTGTGGTGGCCTTTGGCGTTTCTAGGCCTGCTGCTTGGGGGCGTTCCTGCACCCCCTCCGGGCTCAGCGTGGCCACCTCCGGGCCGCAGGCGCTGGAACCTCCCCGGCCAGCGAGACGCGCGCGCTCGAGAGTGGTGCCGTGGACTTCGTCCACAAGCCGGTGAACAAGGCCGTGCTGCGCGCGCGCATCCGCTTGCACCGCGAGCTCGTCCAGGCCGCTGATCAGGCGCTGGCCGCCGATTGCGCCAAGAGTGCCGGTCTGGGCAAGGTCGGCCACGAACTGCGCACGCCGATGAACCACGAGAGGGGCTTCACGTACCTGCTGGGGCGTGAAGGCCGCTCAGGGCCACATCGCCTTGCGAGTGCTGCTGGTCGGGCGTCACCCGCACGCCGCGTCGCTGCGCTTCGACGTCCAGGGTCAGGGCATCGGCCTGAGCGCCGAGTCCCAGAGCCGGCTGTTCCAGGCCTTGGACCAGGCGGACAACCCGTTGACCCGTGCCTGCGATGGCCTGGGGCTTGAGCTCGCGCTGGCCGGGCGCTTGCTGGATCAGGCCGTGGCCCAGCGGCCGCAGTTTCAGCGCCCCCCACCGATCACGCCACAGGCCTGAGCCGCCCGTCCCGTTTCTCAAGTGACGCGCCGGGCTGCCGAAAAAGGTAAGACGCGGCCGCGACTGGGCCGTGCCGCCCCCTCATGAACTCTGCTCAAACACACGAAACCATCGAGGTCTCCGCGCTCAACGTGGGCATGCTCATCCACCTGGATGGTGGATGGATGTCGCACCCGTTTCCGCGCTCGAGCTTCAAGATTGCGAGCGCCGACCAGATTGCCACGCTGCGCGCGCTGGGTCTGGCGCGCGTGCGCTGGAGCCCGCAAGACAGCGATGTGGGTGGCGATGTGCCGGCCTCAGCGGCCGCGCCGTCGATGGATCGGCGTGGTTCGCCGGCCGATCGCCGCCGTCGCCTCGAGCCACAGGCCGCGCCGAGTCCGTTGCTGACGGCCAGCGAACGGCAGTTCGGCGAGGCTGCCAAGGCATCCAAGCAGGTGTTCGATCAGGTGGTCAGCCACCCCGTCGTCGCCCGGCAGGCGGCCGAGGCGCTGACCCGCGAGCTGGTCGACAAGATGGCTGGCACCGACGAGATGTGCATCCAGTTGCTCAGCGAGGGCAGCGGCGACCGCAGCAGCGCCCATGCGGTCAACGTGAGCGTGATTTCCCTCCTGATGGGTCGCTCGTTCGGGCTCGGCGAGGCCGACATGCTCGACCTCGGGATGGGCGCCTTGCTGCATGACGTGGGCAAGGCCGAAGTGGCCGAGCGCTATCGCCACCGTGAAGACCACTTCAACATGGCCGAGCGCCGGCTCTACGAGAGCCACGTGGCCAACGGCGTCGTGCACGCGCAGCGCCTGGAGCTCACGCCGGGGGCGTCGGAGATCATGGCCCAGCATCACGAGTACAGCAACGGCAGCGGCTTTCCGCGCGGCCTGACCACCGATCGCACCGCCACGCTGGCGCGCATCGTGGCGCTGGTCAACGCGTACGACAACCTGTGCAACTCGGCCCATCCGGCCCAAGCCGTCACCCCGCATGAGGCGGTGGCGCAACTGTTCACGCAAAACCACAAGCAGTTCGACACCGCCATCCTCGGCGCCTTCATCAAGATGATGGGCGTGTACCCGGCGGGCTCCGTGGTGCAGCTCACCGACGACCGCTATGCGCTGGTGGTGGGCGTCGTTTCTTCGCGCACCCTCAGGCCGCGCGTGCTCGTGCACGACGCCCGCGTACCGCGCGACGAGGCCGTCATCCTGGATCTCCAGACGGTCAGCAAGCTGGGCATCCGGCGCAGCCTGAAACCCTCGTCGCTGCCCGAGGACGTGCTCAGTTACCTGTCTCCGCGCACGCGCCTGAACTACTTTTTCGAGCCGACAGGCGAGTCAGGAACGCCAGCGTGAGAGTCTTGCGCAGCCCTTCGCAGCCCGCGGCCGTGCTCGCCACGACGGTGGTGCGGCGCGCTTTGGCCGCCGCGGCGCCCCCGCCGGTGGTGCGCGAGCGCATGACCGAAGGCTGGCTGCGCCCGGCACGCGCGCTGATCGAGGGGCTGCTCGATGCGGTGCTGCTGGTCGATCCCGACACCTTGATCCTGGTGGCGGCCAATGCGCCTGCGAGTGCCTTGCTGGGTGTCGAGGTGGGCGCCCTGTGCGGGCAGCGGGCGATTGATCTGGCCACCACGCCCGAAGACATGACCTTCTGGCAGGAGGCTGCGCTGGGCGGGCACGAGGGCGTCGATTCGCAGACCTGGGTCCAGCGTGCCGACGGCAAGCTGGTGGCCGTGCGTCGGCGCATCACCCACCTCAGGCTCCATGCGGAGCGTTGTGTGTTCATGGTCGTGATGCACGACCGCAGCCAGGAGCTGCACACCGAGACCGAGCTGGCCGACCGCATCTCCGAACTGACCGCCACGCTCGAGTCGACGCACGACGGCATTTTGGTGACCGATCTGGGCGGGGCCATCCGCAACTTCAACCGCCGTTTCGCGGCGCTGTGGGCGGTGCCCGAAAGCCTGCTGGCGCAGCGCGACGACGTGGTCATCCGGGACTGGATGCTGCAAAGCGTGATCGAGCCGGCGGCCTATGAGCGCCGGCTGTGTGCCATCGACGCGGCGCCGCAGGCGAAGTCGACCGATGTCATCACCCTGACCGATGGCCGCGTGCTCGAGCGCATGGCACTGCCGCAACGCAGTCGCGGCCAGACCATCGGCCGCGTGTATTCGTTTCGCGACATCAGCGAGCGCATCGAGGCCAACCGGCGCATCGACCTGCTGTCGCACACCGACGCGCTGACCGGGCTGCCCAACCGCCGCGCGCTGCTCGACCGCGTCGAGTACGCGCTGGCGCTGTCGCAGCGCGATGGCACGCCGTTCGCGCTGCTGGTGCTCAACCTGGACCGCTTCAAGCACATCAACGACACCCTGGGCCGCAGCCTGGGTGACCGCGTGCTGACCGATGTGGCCGACCGGCTGCTGACCACGATGCGGCAGATCGACACCGTGTGCCGCATCGGCGCCGACGAGTTCGTGCTGCTGGTGCATCAGGCCGACGCCCCCGGTGCCGAGTGCAGCGCGCGCCGCGTGCTCGAGGTGATGCAGCGCTCTTTCCTGCTCGACGACCTGAGCTTCACGGTGACGTGCAGCCTGGGCATTGCGCTGTATCCCGGCGATGGCAACAGCGCTGACGAGTTGCTGCAGATGGCCGATGCGGCCATGCACGAAGCCAAGAACAGCGGTGGCGCCGGGTTCCGGTTCCATCAGGGCCGTGGCGACTCGAGCTTGAAACTGCGCAGCCGCATGAAGCTCGACCACGCCATGCGTCAGGCGCTGGCCGCAGGGCGATTCAGGCTCAATTACCAGCCGCAAGTCGACCTGTACAGCGGCGAGATCGTCGGCGCCGAGGCGCTGATCCGCTGGCGTGACCCCGAACTGGGCGATGTGCCGCCGAACGAGTTCATTCCGGTGGCCGAGCGCAGCGGCTTCATCGTGTCGCTGGGCGCGTGGGTGCTGCGCCAGTCGGTGCAGCAAGCCGCGCTGTGGCGCGACAAGGGCTACCGGCTGCTGATGTCGGTCAACGTGTCGGCACTGCAGTTCCAGCAGCCTGATTTCGTCGCGTGCGTGGCGCAGGCGCTGGCCGAGGCGGGGCTCGAGCCCCAGTGGCTGGAGCTCGAACTCACCGAGTCGATCCTCATTCAGGACGCTGAGGAAGCGCTGCACCGTCTGCAAGGCCTGGCCCGACTGGGCGTGAAGCTGGCGATCGACGACTTCGGCACCGGTTATTCGAGCCTGGCGTACCTCAAGCGTTTTCCGATCGGGCGGCTCAAGATCGATCGCAGCTTCGTCAAGGGCTTGCCGGCCGACGAAAGCGATGCCGGCATCGTGCGCGCCATCGCCAACATGGCGCGCGCGCTGCACCTCGAGCTGATCGCCGAAGGCGTGGAAACCGAGGCCCAGCTGCAGTTCATGAAACAACTCGGCTGCCAGCAGTACCAGGGCTTCCTCAGGTCGCCGGCGGTCGACGTGGTGTCGTTCGAGTCGGTGATGGACGCCGGCCGCCCGGCCGCCACCGGGGTCGCGCGCAAGGCCTGAGCGCACCGCCGCGGCTTGCTTGCCGCGCACAATCTGCCATGGCCCCGACGCGGGCGTGGAGGTGCGCGACATGTACAAATTCAAATCCAAAGCGGCCGGTGACGTCTTGATGCTGGCCGCCAGCGGCGACCACATCTTGCGGGTGATCGGCAAGGAGCCCGCGGCCAAGGGCATCGTCGAGGTGGCCGACATGCCCGCGGCGATCGCCGCGATCGAGCAGGCCGTGACAGCCGAAGAAGCGGTACGCCGTCAGGCCGAACAAGCCGCGGCCGCCGAAGGCAAGAAACTGCCACCGGCCGATGGCGTCAGCCTGCGGCAGCGCGCCTGGCCGCTGCTCGAGATGTTCAAGCGTTGCCACGCGGCCGAGGCTGTGGTCGTGTGGGGCGTGTGAACGGGTGAGCTGGGTCACTCGCATCGTCGCCGTGCGCCACGGCGAAACGGCCTGGAATGTCGACACCCGGCTGCAAGGCCATCAGGACATCTCGCTCAATGCCACCGGCCGCTGGCAGGCCGAGTGCGTGGCGCGCGCGCTGGCCGACGAGGGCATCGACGCGATCTACACGAGCGACTTGCAGCGCGCGTTCGATACCGCGCAGGCGATTTCCCGGGTCGTCGGCGTGCCCGTCGTCAGCGATCGCCGGCTGCGCGAGCGCGCCTTTGGTCACTTCGAGACGCTGACCCACGCCGACATCGAATCACGCTGGCCCGAGCCCGCTCGGCGGTGGCGCCAGCGCGACCCCGACTTCGCACCCGACGGGGGCGAGTCGCTGCGCGGGTTCCATGCGCGCTGCGTGGCGGCGGTGTCGCAGCGCGCCGCGGCCCACCCCGGCCAGACGATCGCCATCGTGGCGCACGGCGGCGTCATGGACTGCCTGTACCGCGCGGCGACGCGGCTCGACTTGCAAGCACCGCGTTCGTGGCCGCTGGGCAACGCGGGCATCAACCGGCTGCTCTACAGCGCCGAGGGTTTCACGCTGATCGGCTGGAGCGACACGCGCCACCTCGAGGCGGCCGCGCGCGACGAGTCGTCGGATGGCGAGGTCGCGCCGGGCATCTGAGCGCGCAGTCGGCGCGCCGCACGCCGGCTCACTCGCCGAACAGGTCGGTGCCTCCAGCGCCTTTCGGTGGCGTCACTCCCAGGTGCCGGTAGGCCGCCAGCGTGGCGATGCGTCCGCGCGGCGTGCGCTGCAAATAGCCCTGCTGGATGAGGTAGGGCTCGATCACGTCTTCGATGGTGTCGCGCTCTTCGCCGATGGCCGCAGCCACGTTGTCGAGCCCGACCGGGCCGCCGTCGAAGCGGTGGATCACTGCTTCGAGCAGCTTGCGGTCCATCACGTCGAGGCCGTGCGGATCGACGTCGAGCATGGCCAGCGCCAGATCGGCCAGCGGCTTGGTGATGCACCCGTCGCCCTTGACGTCGGCGTAGTCACGCACCCGGCGCAGCAGCCGGTTGGCGATGCGCGGCGTGCCGCGCGAGCGCCGCGCGATCTCGAAGGCGCCCGCCGTGTCGGTGGGCACGTTGAGCAGGCCGGCCGAGCGGTTGACGATGCGCGCGAGTTCTTCGGGCGTGTAGAACTCGAGCCTTGCCACGATGCCGAAGCGGTCGCGCAGCGGGTTGGTCAGCATGCCCGCACGGGTGGTGGCGCCGACCAGCGTGAACGGCTGCAAATCGAGCTTGATCGAGCGCGCCGCGGGGCCCTCGCCGATCATGATGTCGATCTGGTAGTCCTCGAGCGCCGGGTACAAGATCTCCTCGACGACCGGGCTCAGCCGGTGGATCTCGTCGATGAACAGCACGTCATTGCGCTCGAGATTGGTCAGGATCGCGGCCAGGTCCTTGGGCTTTTCGAGCACCGGGCCGGAGGTCTGGCGCAGGTTCACGCCGAGCTCGTTGGCAATGATGTGCGACAGCGTGGTCTTGCCCAGGCCCGGCGGGCCGAACAGCAGCACGTGGTCCATCGCCTCGCCGCGCATGCGGGCCGCGCCGATGAAGATCTGCAACTGCTCGCGCGCCTTGACCTGGCCGACGTACTCGGCCAGGCCCTTGGGGCGCAGCGCGCGCTCGATGGCGTCCTCGTTGGGCGAGGCGCTGGCCGCGCTGACCACGCGCCGGGGCTCGAAATCGTCGGTCTGGATGCTCATGGCGCATTATCGGCACGCCCCTGTCGGCGCCCGGTCGCGGCCCGACCGCTGCCGCCTCGGCGCCGGACAGCGGTCGCGCCACGCTGCGGTACCCTTTGGTGCCGATTCAATCTCACCCGCACCCCATTCGGAGCCTCTCCATGCACACCGCTTTCATCCGTCGCTGGTTCGCCGGCACCGCCCTGACGCTGGCCACGCTGGTGGCTTCAGCCCACAGCTACAAGGCCGGCTCGATCGACATCGAGCATCCGACGGCGCGTCCGACGGCGGCCGGCCAGTCCGTGGGCGGCGGCTTCCTGACCTTGGTCAACAAGGGCGCAGCCGACCGGCTGCTGTCGGCCACGACCGCCGTCGCCGCGTCGGTGCAGATGCATTCCATGTCGATGGACGGCAATGTGATGAAGATGCGGCAGGTCGATGCCATCGAGCTGCCCTCGGGCCAGACGGTGGAACTCAAGCCCGGTTCCTGGCACCTGATGCTGATGGGCCTGAAGGCGCCGCTCAAGGCCGGCGACACGTTCCCGATGACGCTGCGGTTCGAAAAGGCCGGCGAAGTGGTCGTGAAGGTGAAGGTTGAGTCGCCCGAGCCCGCCAAGGCCCAGCCCCAGCGCGAACCTCAGCACGAGCACATGCACTGAGTGTGGCTTCGCCGCGAAGCGCGGCGACTTGCGGTGTCAGGCCAGCGATTTCAGCGCGAGCTTGATGCCGTCGCTGACGCTGGCGTCTGCCGGCAGGCTCTTCAGCGCGGCGGCGGCCTCGCGGTCGCTGTAGCCCAGGGCGATCAGCGCTTGCAGGATGTCGGCCTGTGCGTCGCTGGCCACCGAGGCGGGGGCCGCGAGCGCGTCGCCGAGCTTGCCCTTCAACTCGAGCAGCAGCCGCTCGGCGGTTTTCTTGCCGATGCCCGGCACCTTGACGAGGCGCGCGGTTTCCTGCCGAGCCACCGCCTGGGCCAGTTCGGCCACGCTCAGGCCGGACAGCAGCGACAGCGCCATGCGCGGGCCCACGCCGGTGATCTTGATGAGCTGCCGGAAGGTCTGGCGTTCGTCGTGGGTGAGAAAGCCGAACAGGATCTGCGCGTCCTCGCGCACGATGAAGTGCGTGAGCAGCGTGACCCGTTCACCCAGGCCGGGCAGGTTGTAGAAGCTGCTCATCGGCACGTCGACCTCGTAGCCGACGCCGTTGACGTCGATGAGCAACTGCGGGGGCGATTTTTCAGCCAGGGTGCCTGTGAGACGTCCGATCATCGGTCGATTATCAGGATCAGGAGCGGATGAGGCCCATGCGCTGGGCTTCCAGCGCGGCTTCGGCGCGCGAGTTCACGTTGAGCTTGCGGTAGACCTGCTTCACGTAGTCGGCAATCGTGTGCCGCGACAGGTTGAGCTGGTCGCCGATCTCGGGCAGCGTGAAGCCCTTGGCCACGCGCAGCAGCACCTCGGTTTCGCGCTCCGAGAGCACCGCGCGCGGCACCGCGTTGATCGAGCGCGCCGGCTTGACCGCGGCCTGTGCGGCAAAGTGAGCGATCACGCGGCGGGCGATCGATGGCGACAGCGGCGGCTCGCCACCGCTCATGCGCTTGAGCTGCTCGGCGATCAACTCGCGCGGCTGCTCCTTGAGCAGGTAGCCGAAGGCGCCGGCTTGCAGCGCCGGGAACAGGTGCTCGTCGTCGTCGTGAATGGTCACCACCACCGACTGCGTTTCGGGTTGCTGGTTGCGCAGGGCCTCGACCACATCGACGCCGGAACCATCGGGCAGGCCCAGATCCAGCAGCGCCAGATCGAACTTGATCGATGCCACCAATTCGAGAGCGTCGTGGACGCGCGCTGCCTCATGGATGCGCGAACCGGGAAACACCCGGGTGACCAGCGCTTTCATCCAGGCGCGGATCTCGGGCAGGTCTTCAAGCAGCAAGATGTTGTTGGTCATGGGATCTCCGTCCTCGGGTTATCGGTCAGCGAACGGTTTTCACAAGCCCCCGATGCGCGGGCTGCGGCGCTTGTTCAAAACGGAATGGTGAGCCTGATCACGGTGCCGTACCCCGGCGCTGATTCGACCAGACACTGCCCCTGCATCGTCTTGGCCCGGTGTTTCATGCTCGACATGCCGTGGCCACGGTCGAGCTTGCCATCGACTTCGGTCGAAATGCCCTTGCCGTTGTCTTGCACCAGCAGGCCGAAGTCGGTGGCGTTGACCGTCACGCGCACCTTGCACTGCGACGCGCGGCTGTGCTTGATGATGTTGCTGACCGACTCGCGCAGGATGCGGGTGGTCTGCACGAAAGACCTCGCCGACAAGGTCTGGGTGAGGTCTTCGCTCGGGTTGCGCCAGTCGGCCTCGATGCTGGCCTGCCCCAGTCGTGACACGGCTTCGGCGCGCCAGTCGGCCAGCGCGTCGGTCAGTTGCACCGGCCGCCCGGTGAGGCCCTTCACCGACAGGCGCATTTCCTCGAGGGCTTCGCGCGCCAGGTTCGAGATGCGCTCGCTCTCGCTGGTGTGCACGATGGTCAGCAGCTTGGCGCCCAGATCGTCGTGCAGGTCGGCGGCGATGCGCTTGCGCTCCTTTTCGGTCACTTGCTCCATGCGCAGCGCCGACATCTGCACGAAGCTGCGCTCGATCTCGGCGGTGGCCTCGGCCACGCGGATCTCGAGTTGCGCGCGGTTGATTTCCGCGGCCTGCATCGCCCGCCCGAACACCAGCAGCAACCGCGAGCCGATGACCAGCAGCAGCAGCGGCGAAAAAACGCTCAGGGGATGGACGGCCAATGGGGGCAGCGCACGGTGCTGGATGGCCAGTTCCAGCAGCACCAGAACACCCAGGCCACCGAAGGTCAGACCCATCGGCCAGAAGTCAGCGCGCCGCATCGTCCAGATGACCTGCAGGTACCAAGCGCCGGCCACCATCAGCTCCACCGCCATCAGCGCGAACCACCCATTGGCGACCATGAACAGCCGGTCCGGGCCGGCCACGGCCAGGCTCGCCGGCACCAGCACGCATTGCAGCAGCAGCGCCCCGGCCACGCGGCGGCAGTCGGTGCGCGCGCGGTTCAACAAGAAGTGCACCGCCAGCGACAACATGGGCGCGAAGGCGACGGCCGCCAGCAATTCGAAACTCTGCGTGTTCAGCGGCAGGTCGCTCCACCACACACGCATCGACAGCAGTGCCCAGCCGATGATCAGCGCGCCGAAGTGCAGCAAGAAGACCTCGCTGCGGTTCATCCAGCTGAGCACCAGCAAGAAGCCACCCAGCGCGAGCAGGCCCACGCCCGCGACCTGAACGACGGCGATGTTCCAGAAGTGCCGGCGCGAATACGCCTCGACGAGTTCGGCTTGCGGGCCGATCTGCAGCTGTGACAAGCCACCGGCCCGCGCTCTGGACGCCACATGGCGCAGCGACGAGCCGCTCACCTCGATGTCGAGCACGTTTTCTTGCGAGCTCAGCAGCGCTGCCGGCAGCGTGATGCGCAGCGGCCGGTAGCAGTGATTGGTCAGCGGCTCGACCATGCGCCCGCCACTGAAGATGCGTCGCCCGTTGAGGCGCACCTCGAGGTTGCTGCAGGCGCGCTCGATGTACAGCGCCAGCAACTCGTTGTCCGCCACGTCGGGTGGCCGGATGAAGGCGGCGCGATACCACACGCTGCCGTCGTGGTCGGGGCGGGTCACCGACCAGTCGTCAGGCAGGCTGACTTGCTGCGGCGCGGCACTGGATGGCAGCCGCCCGGGGCCGCCATTGACCGACAGCACCGAGGAGATCGTCAGGGTCGATGCGTGAGCCGCGCCCGTTGCAAGCAACAGCCACAGGACAAGCAACTCGAAGAGACGGCGCATCGGCATGAGCGGCGATTGTGCTGCCCGCCATGGCGCGCCTTGGGCCGACAATGGCGACCCGCCTCGAACCAGAGTTGTCCTTGATCCTCAGACACGATTTCATCCCGCTCGACAACGCCAGGCTCGCCAACCTGTGCGGCAGCACGGACGACCACCTGCGCGACATCGAGTCGGCGCTCGAGGTCACCATCACGCGGCGCCATGAGTCGTTTCGTGTCCAGGGCGGCAAGGCGCAGGCCGAGCGGGCGGTGAGCTTGCTGCAGTCGCTGTACGACCGGGCGCTGGCGCCGTTCGAACCCGAACTTTTTCAGTTGCTGCTGATCGAGGCCGCGGCCGACGGGGCCGGCCGGGCGCTGCCCAAGCGCCGCCGCCTGGCCGAGATTGCCGCCGAGCAAGCGCCGCTCGCCGCGCCGGCCGCACCGGCTCTGGTGCTGCGCACCCGCCGCGCCGATCTGGCCGCACGCACGCCGAACCAGCAGGTGTACCTGGGCAACATCGTGTCGCACGACATCACGTTTGGCATCGGTCCGGCCGGCACCGGCAAGACGTATCTGGCGGTGGCCTGCGCGGTCGATGCGCTCGAGCGCAGCAGCGTGCAGCGCATCGTGCTGACGCGCCCGGCCGTCGAGGCCGGCGAGCGGCTGGGTTTTTTGCCCGGCGATCTGGCGCAAAAGGTCGACCCGTACCTGCGCCCGCTGTACGACGCGCTGTACGACCTGATGGGCATCGACAAGGTCATGCGCGCTTTCGAAAAGTCGACCATCGAGATCGCGCCGCTGGCCTTCATGCGCGGGCGCACGCTCAACAACGCCTTCGTGATCCTCGACGAAGCGCAAAACACCACGCCCGAGCAGATGAAGATGTTCCTCACGCGCATCGGCTTTGGCAGCAAGTGCGTGGTCACCGGCGACGTCAGCCAGATTGATTTGCCGCCCGGCCAGATGAGCGGGCTGATCGACGCCGAGCGGGTGCTCAAGCGCGTGCGCGGCATCGCCACCACGCGCTTCACTTCGGCCGACGTGGTGCGCCACGCGCTGGTCGCACGCATCGTGGATGCGTACGAAAGCGCGCGCCCGCAGTCGCCGTGAGCACGCGCCAAGCCGTGCGACCGGCGCTGTCGCTGTCACTGCAGTTCGCGCGGGACCCGGTGGCGCGCGCGCACCGCGATCAGCTGCCGCGCCACCAGGTGGCGCGCTGGATTCGAGCCGCGCTGCAACGCGAGGGCGAACTCACCGTGCGGGTCGTCGGCGCCGATGAGGGCCTGCAACTCAACCGCGATTACCGCAGTGGCGACCACGCCACCAACGTGCTGACCTTCGACTACGCGCACGAGCCGGTGGTGTGCGCCGACCTGGTCTTGTGCGCGCCGGTCATCGAGGCCGAGGCGCTGGAGCTGGGCATCTCGCTCGAGGCGCATTACACCCACCTGCTGGTCCACGGCACGCTGCACGCGCAGGGCTTCGACCATGAGCGAGACGAAGATGCCGTGTTGATGGAGGCGCGCGAAACCGAAGTGCTGCGCGCTCTGGGCTGCGCGGACCCTTACGCGCGCTGACCCGCTGGGCCCACCACGCGGGCCGGCTCAGCTGCCGCCTTGCGATCCGCTCAGGTAGCGCTTGCTCCAGAAGTAGCCCACCAGACCGCTGGCGATCAGGGCCATCAGCAGCATGCAGATCCAGAAGCCGTTTTCGCGCTGGAGCAGGGGCATGATTTCGAAGTTCATGCCGAACACGCCGGTGACCAGGTTGAGCGGCAAGAAGATGGCGGTGAGCACGGTCAGCGTGCGCATGATGTCGTTGGTGCGGTTGCTCTGCGCCGAGAAATGCATCTGCACGGCACTCTCGGTGGACGATTCGAGCCGGCGCACGTGGCCGAGCACCCGCTCGATGTGTTCGAGCACGTCGCGTGATCGAACGCGCAGCAGTTCACGTTCGCGCTGCGCGTGGTGGCCGGCGGCAGGTGGCCACTCATCGAGCGCATCGATCCATTCGGTGATGGCGCTGCGCTGATCCTCGCAGGTGTCTTCGAGCAGGTGCAGCGAGTTGCGCGAGTCGAGCAGCATCTGCCAGTTGTCGAAACGGCTGCGCGGGTTGAAAAGCTCCTTTTGCAGATAGTCCAGTTGCCGGCTGAGCAGGCGTCGCAGTTCGAGGTAGTTGTCAACCATGTGGTTGACCATGCGCAGCATCAGGTCGGCCGGGTTGGGCGGCAGTCGCATGGCGGTGCGGCTGTCGGTGGTGCGTGATTCTTCAGACGTGGGCAGCAACTGGTGCTGCAGCCGGTTGGCGAAGTACTCGCGGACCTGGCATTCGGCGGGGTGCACGCTGAGCAGCACCCGGTCGAACAGGGCAAAACCCACCGGGCTGGTGTCGATGGCGGCGAGGGCCGCCCGGGCGGTGCTCAGGGTGCCCTTGCTGTCGTCCAGAAACATCGCCGCGCTGCCTTCGCCCGCCGCGAGGCGGCGAAACACCAGCAAGTCGTACCACGAGGTGTAGTCGTAGTGCGAGGGCAACTGGTTGTTCAGCAGGTCAGCGACGTGCAGGTCAACGAGCTGCCCGCCGGTCCAGCGCTGCATCGCCGCTTGCAGCGTGGCCACGCTCACCTCGAACTCGCGGCGTGCGCTGCTGACCCAGAAGTAGCCGGTGGCCGGCAGGTTGTCGGGTAGGCCCCGGAGTTCGGTGAACTGGTCGCCCTGGATGTGGAAGACCTGCATCGCGTGCGGGTGCGGCCGTTCAGCCGGCCTTCATCAAGCGGGCGGCCTCGAGCGCAAAGTACGTCAGCACGCCATCGGCGCCGGCGCGCTTGAAGGCCAGCAGGCTTTCCATCATCACCGCGTCGTGATCGAGCCAGCCATTGGCCGCGGCGGCCTTGAGCATCGCGTACTCGCCGCTGACCTGGTAGGCGAAGGTCGGCACGCTGAATTCGTCTTTCACCCGGCGCACGATGTCGAGGTAGGGCATGCCGGGCTTGACCATCACCATGTCGGCGCCCTCGGCGATGTCGAGTCCGACTTCGCGCAGCGCTTCGTCGCTGTTGGCCGGGTCCATCTGGTAAACCTTCTTGTTGCTCTTGCCCAGGTTGGCGGCCGAGCCCACGGCGTCGCGAAACGGGCCGTAGAACGCGCTCGCGTACTTGGCGCTGTAGGCCATGATGCGCGTGTGAATGTGCCCGTGCGCTTCGAGCGACTGGCGGATCGCGCCGATGCGCCCGTCCATCATGTCGCTCGGCGCCACGATGTCGACGCCGGCTTCGGCGTGCGCCAGGGCTTGCTGTCGCAGCACCTCGACGGTGGTGTCGTTGACGATGTAGCCGTCGCGGTCGAGCAGACCGTCCTGGCCGTGGCTGGTGTACGGGTCGAGCGCCACATCGGTCAGCACGCCCAGAGCGGGAAACTGGCGCTTGAGTTCACGCACGACCGTGGGCACCAGACCCTGAGGGTTGAGCGCCTCGCGGCCGTCTTCGGTCTTGAGCGCGGTGTCAATCACCGGAAACAGCGCCAGCACCGGAATCCCGAGGTGCACGCATTCTTCGGCCACCGGCAGCAGCAAGTCGAGCGTCAGGCGGCGCACGCCGGGCATTGACGCGACGTCTTGCGTGAGGTTGTGACCGGCCATCACGAACACGGGCAGGATCAGGTCGCTGGGGTGCAGGCGATGCTCACGCACCATGGCCCGGCTGAATTCATCCTTGCGCAGACGGCGCGGACGGCTGACTGGATAGGGTGGTGGGGTGTGCACGGCGGTACCGGAATGAGGGGGAAGGAAAGCCCCTTTCGAGGCGACGGGGGTCTCTCGGCCGAGCCGCAAAACAAGCCGCGATGCTCAGGCCGGCGGATGATAGACGCAACATTTTTCGCCCCGACCTCGCGCACACAGCGGGTTGCCACGCTCCGACGCCTGCGAGGTGCACCGTGATAATTCCCCGATGCTCTGGATCAAAGCCTTTCACATCGTCTTCGTGGCCAGCTGGTTCGCGGGCTTGTTTTATTTGCCGCGGATCTTCGTCAATCTGGCGATGGTTCCGGCCGACAGCCATGCCGAGCGCGAGCGGCTGCTGCTGATGGCACGCAAGCTGTACCGCTTCATGAGCTTGCTGATGCTGCCGGCGCTGGGTCTGGGGTTGTGGCTGTGGATCGGCTACTGGGACACCTACGCCGGGGGCTGGATGCACGCCAAGCTGTTTCTGGTCGTGCTGGCCGTGGGTTATCACCACATGTGCCGTGCGTTGCTGCGCCAATTCGAGCAGTTCAACAACCAGCGCAGCCACCTGTGGTTCCGCTTATTCAACGAGGCACCGGTGATCTTGCTGATCGCCGTGGTGGTGCTGGTGGTGGTCAAGCCCTTTTGACCATGCGTTAGGGCGCACGATGGTTCGCCACCCGAGCTCCGCAGTGCCTTTGGCCTGGCTGTATGCGGCCCTCATCGTCTACGCGTCGCTGTATCCGTTCGAGGGTTGGCGCTGGCCCGAGGTGTCGCCGTTTGCGTTCCTGATCCTGCCTTGGCCGCGCTACTGGACCGCGTTCGATCTGGTGGCCAATTTGCTGGGCTATTTGCCGCTGGGCTTTTTGGTGCTGACCGCGCAGATTCGTCTCGGGCGAGCGGCGGGCGCCGCCGGCGTGCGCGCGGTGCTGGCGGCCGCCGCACTGTCGCTGTCGCTGGAGCTGGTGCAAAACGCTCTGCCGTCGCGCGTGGCGTCTAACGTTGACGTCGCGGTCAACATCGCAGGCGGTGCGCTGGGGGCCGTGCTGGGCGCGTTGTTGTACGGGGCCGGCTTGCTCGAGCGCTGGCACCGCTGGCGCGAGCGCTGGTTCATCGACCGCAGCGCCGGGGGCGTGGCGCTGTTGCTGCTGTGGCCCGCGGGCTTGCTGTTCCCGACGCCGTTGCCGCTGGGCCTGGGCCAGGTCTTGTCCCGGTTGCGCGAGACCGTGGTGCGCGTGCTGATGGACACGCCCGCATCCGGTTGGGCCTCGGCGCTGGCGGGGCAGGCGACGATTCCCGAGCTGCCGCCAGCGGGCGAGTCGCTGGCCATCGCCCTGGGCCTGCTGGCGCCGTGCCTGCTCGCGCTTTCGGTGTGCCGGGCCGGCTGGCGGCGTGGCGTGCTGGTCGTGGTCGTCGCCGCTTGCGGCGTGGCCACGACGACGTTGTCAACGGCCCTCAACTTCGGGCCGCAACACTCGATGGCCTGGTTCTCGCCGACGGCGGCCTTGGGGCTCGGTGTGGGCGGCTTGATGTCGCTGCTGCTGATCTGGGTGCC
>CAIVGK010000086.1 GCA_903905475.1 uncultured Burkholderiales bacterium
CCCGCCCATGCTGTTGTCGAAGGTCCACGGCATGCTGACGTGCTCGGCCATCGCCCTCCTGAGCTACGGCTGGGCCACGGTCGGCTTGCCCAAGCTGGCGTCGGTCGCGCTGCTGCTGCTGCTGATCACGGCCTCGGCCGGCCTGGCCACCAGCCAAGCCTGGCGGTGGATGCCGCCGTCGAACGTTCAGCTCGTGCTGTTCGGTCACTTGTCGATGGCCGTGGCGGGATTTTTCCTGCTGGTCGCTGCCAGCGGGCCGTGAGCACGCTGGCGCGGCCAGTGGGCAGTGGCAGCCGATCAGCCGCAGCAAGCCCCACCTGAACAGCACGAACCGCCCACCGGCGCGGCCGCCTGGTTCGCCGTGTGGGTGATCTGCACATGCCACACCGTCGGGCCGGATTCCAGTGCGGTCCAGTCGAACTGCCCGGAACACCGGTCATCAAACTGGTAGCGCAGCGGCTGCGGGTTGTGGTCATTGAGGATCTGCAGGGACTGGCCCGGCTGCAGCGCAGCGAAGCGGCTGAAGATCGTGGCGTGGCGTTCGTGCGGCGAAATGGCACGCAGATCGAGAACGTCGGCGAAGGCGGTGGCAAGAGTCGATGTCATGAGGAGGCTTTCGAGTGGATGAGTGCGCAGAGGCACGCGCACCGGGTGCAAAGGTCCATGGAGGGGCGTTCGTGCGGGGGCGCGGCCGCTCAGCCGTCCTTGCCGTCAACGCGGGGGCTCACGAGCCACGGCGCGAAGACGAACAGGTAGATGCCGAACGCCGCAGCCCAGGCGGCGGCCGCGACGGTGAGCCACACCACCAGTTGCTGTGGCGCCAGCAGCGGCAGCAACACCCGCACCACGGCGGCACCGCTGACCAGCAGGTAGGCGGTGACCTCGAGCCTCGAGGCCTGGATCGGCCGGCCGGTGTGGCCGCGTGCGGTGCGGGTGATCATGCCGATGACGAGCCCGCCAGTCGCGCCCACCGCCAGGGCATGCACGCCAGCCGAGACGCTGACCCCGCCGAGCTGGGCCCATGCCAGCAAGAGCAAGCCGACGGGGATCCAGGCATACGCCAGGTGCAGCACCCACAGGATCGGCCGGGCGCGGACACGCAAGGGCTGCCAGTGCCACAGCCGCACGGCGTGCAGCACGCCGGCTGCGACCAGTGCAACGGCGCTGAGCGCGTTCGGTGGCAAGAGCACCCATGCGGCCAACGCGACTGCGGTGGTCGCGAGCGTGGCCAGGTCCAGCCAGCGCGGCGGCGCAAGCCTCAGACCGGGCAGCGCCGACATGGTGAACGCCGGGATCACCCGCCCGGCGATCACGCACTCGACCATCACGATCAGCGCCAGGCCGCCGTGCAGGACCCTCACCGCGGCGATGTCGATCAGACCCAGCACGGCCAGGTGAAAGCACAGGTTGGCCAGCGACAGCAGCACCAGGATCGCGCCCAGCGGCAGGTTGCGCCGGTTGCCCGAGCGCAGCAGCACGCGGATCAGGATGGCGGCCACCAGCGGCAAAAACAGCAGATCCAGCGCCGCATACACCGCATGGGGCGCCACGACAGCGGCCAGCCGGGCCGCCGCCCACAGCGCGGCCAGTGCCGCCAGCACGCCGCCGCGCGGTGTGGCCAGCCCGGTCCAGGCCTTTCCCGCAGTCAGCAAGAAGCCGACGATGACCGCCGCGGCAAAGCCGAACAGCATTTCATGCGCATGCCACAGCACCGGCGACACGCTCAGATCCAGCGTGAGCGCGCCCAGCAGCATCGCCATCCACAGCGGCACCGCCAGCATCGCGAACAGCGCAGCACCCAGATAGAACGGACGGAAACCCAGCCGCAGCACGGGCCAGCCGCGAGACGCTGTGGCGTGGGCAGGCGCAGCGTCTTGGCGTGCGATCACGAGCGGCGGAAGTGGAGTCTTCATCGGCGAGGATCGGAATGGCGATCGCCTGGTGGGCGTCCATTTTTAAAGATGTAAAGTTAATGAATCTTAGTGACACATCACCACTAAAGCAATACATTAAATACATCTTTAGGGCCGCCCATGCGACTTTCCGAATACACCGACTACACCTTGCGCGTGCTGATGTACTGCGCCACCCACCGCCAGGGGCTGGTCACGATTGCCGAACTGGCCGAGCGGCATGGGCTGTCGAAAAACCACCTGATGAAGGTCGTCAACGACCTCGCGCGTCGGGGCCTGATCGAGACGACGCGGGGGCGCGGGGGCGGCCTGCGGCTGCTGGCCGAGCCCGAGACCATTGGCATCGGCGATGTGGTGCGCGCGTCGGAAACCGACTTTCGACTTGTCGAGTGTTTCGACCCCGGCACCAACGCGTGCACCTTGTCGCCGGGGTGCCGCCTCAAGCACTTGTTGGACGAAGCCTTGCAGGCTTACTTCAAGACGCTTGACGGGGCCACGCTGGCCGACATGACGGCCGGCATGCCTTGGGTGGAAGACCAATCAGCGGTAGAGATCACCGGCCGCCAGGCCCCCGTCGCGCCACCAAAGACCCGACGCGCCGTGCGGCAGATCACGCCCGCAGCAAAGAAACTTTGAACTGGACAGGTTGCCACGAGACGCGGCACTGCCCTGGCCATCAGCTTTGAGCCGATCCCCTCAGTACAAACAGCAGCCATGGACCACTCACACCCCCCTTCGACACTTGTCTATTCGTGTTCGGGATCTTCCAGTGCAGCGCAACTTGCCAACCATTTGGCGGTTCGTCTCGACCGCAACGGGGATGCCGAGATGTCTTGCATCGCGGGCCTGGGCGGCCAGGTGAAGGCCTTGATCCGTACGGCTGCTGCTGCGGTGGCCTCAGGTCGGCCGATTCTGGCCATCGACGGTTGTCCGCTGGCATGCGTCAAAAACTCACTGGCCCAGCATGGCATCGCACCCACCCAACATGTTCAATTGGGTTCGCACGGTATTCGAAAGGTCCGGCATGCGGATTTCGACCCCGATGTGGCTCGCCACCTGCTTGATGAATGGACCCTGCGCGTGCGCGCCATGAATCGTGCGGCCGCGGTCGCCACACGCTCGGATTCATGATCCGACCTGGAACCGACCCACAGAGTGCCCGCTCGAGGCAAGCTGCCACCCCCGCAGCTTCCAGCCCCTGACGGCGTGAACACGACGATGGATGCGAGTTCCCGTGCGGCGGATCCCTTTGCCTTGGACAAATCCGATATCGCCAAGTCCTTCTCGCGCGCCGCCAAATCCTATGACAGCGTGGCGTGTCTCCAAAGGCATGTGGGGAGCGCCTTGCTGGCGCTCCTGCCCTCCGATTTCCAGCCGGCGTGCACCCTGGATCTGGGCAGTGGTACGGGCTATTTCAGCGCTTGTCTGTCCAGCCGCTTTGGCGGACAGACCCTGGCGCTGGACATCGCTCCTGGCATGCTGGAGTACGCCCGGAGCCGGCATGCCAGCGGTGACCTGTTATGGATCTGCTCGGATGCGGAGCGTTTGCCATTGGCCAGTGGCAGTCAGGATCTGGTGTTTTCCTGCCTGGCTTTGCAATGGTGCTACGGCCTGGACGTCGCGCTCAAAGAAGTCGCACGCACGCTTTCAAACACGGGGCTGTTTGCTTTCGCCACCTTATTGCCAGGCACGCTCCACGAGTTGGAGCAAGCCTGGCATGGCGTGGACGACGGGATCCACGTCAACCGTTTTCTGCCGGTGCGCGAGGTGGAACGCGCGGTGCGCACGTCGGGCCTGAAGCCCGTTCAGGCGTTTCAGCGCCGCTGGGTGATGCACTACCCCGACACACCGGCCCTGCTCCACGCGCTCAAGGCCTTGGGTGCTCACAACGTCAACGCAGGTCGCTCGCAGGGGTTGGGCGGACGGCGAAAGCTCGCGGCCTTGGCGCAGTGCTACGAACGCTCGCGCGTTCCAGACGGGCTACCCGCTCGATATGAGGTCTACCTGGCGCTGCTACAGCGCCATGCAAATTGACTTCGCCTCCGGTTCGGAGCGCACATCGGCATTTTTGCGAGGGTGTTGTCCCTGATGTCCGTCAACCGGCCGGGTCCACTGCCGGCGATCTCCACCAAGGAAGCACCTCATGAATCAATGCGCCACCATGCCCGAACTGGTCTGCCCAGCGGGTTCCCTGCGCGGACTGCAGGCCGCGGTGGACGCCGGCGCCACCGCGGTCTACCTTGGTCTGAAAGACGCAACGAACGCTCGCAATTTCGCCGGGTTGAACTTTGACGACAGCCAGGTTCGCGAAGGGGTGAACTATGCACATGCGCGAGGGGCCAAGGTGCTGATGGCGCTCAACACCTTCGCTGATGCGCGCGACCCCAGCCCCTGGAAACGAGCAGCGGACACCGCTGCAGCCATGGGCGCGGATGCACTGATCGTCGCGGACACGGCGGTCATGGCGTACTGCCGCGACCACCACCCCGCGCTGCGCCTGCACCTGTCGGTGCAAGCTTCCGCGACCAGCCACGCCGCGATCGAGTTCTATCGCCAGCGCTACGGCATAAAGCGCGCTGTCCTGCCGCGCGTCCTGACGCTGCAGCAGGTGGGCCAAGTGATCCGCCACACGGCGGTTGACATCGAGGTTTTCGGTTTCGGCAGCTTGTGCGTGATGGTCGAGGGCCGCTGCAGCCTGTCCTCCTATGCAACCGGGCAGTCGCCAAACAATGCCGGGGTGTGTTCGCCGCCGTCCGCAGTGCGCTGGCGTGACACACCCGTGGGCGTCGAAGCGCGCCTGGGTGGCGTGCTGATCGACCGTTATGCAGCCGATGAACCGCGTGGCTACCCTACCCTGTGCAAGGGGCGTTTCAGCGTCGAAGGCCAACGCGACTATTCGATGGAGGAGCCCACCAGCCTGAATACGCTGGCCATCCTGCCCGACTTGATCTCCCTTGGTGTCAAGGCGATCAAGATCGAGGGGCGGCAACGCAGCGCGGCCTATGTGGCCCAAGTGACCAGAGTCTGGCGCGCTGCGATCGACCATGCCGTGGCATCGCCCGGTCGTTACACCGTGCAGCCCGAATGGAGCGCCATGCTGGCGCGGCACTCCGAAGGCCAGCAGCACACCTTGGGCGCCTACAACCGACCATGGCGCTGAACACCGACGGGGCAACACGAATGACGCAGACCGCAGTAACGCCCGAGCTGCCACCCAGGATGGCACTGACAGTCGGGCCGGTGCTCTACCACTGGACACGTGACGCCTTGATGCAGTTCTACGCCGAGATAGCCGACAGCACGGCCGATGCCGTGGTGATTGGTGAAGCGGTTTGCGCAAGGCGTCGTGAGCTTCGGCTTGAGGATTGGTTGTCACTGGGACGGGAACTGGCCACAGCGGGCAAGGAGGTGGTACTGGCCGCACAGGCCTTGATCGAGACCGAAGCCGATCTGCGCCTGCTCGAGCGCCAAGGCGCGCAGCTGGAGTTCGCGGTCGAGGCAGGCGATGCCTCCACGCTGCAGTTGCTCGCAGGTCGTGTGCCGCTGGTGCTGGGACACCACCTGAACATCTACAGCCGTCAAGCCCTGAAAGAGCATGCCGACTTGGGGGTTCGACACTGGGTGGCACCGGTCGAGCTGGCGCTTGACGCAATGGCACGGATCAACCCGCCGCAGGATCGGGTGTGCAGGCCCGACGGCGCGCCCCTCAGCACAGAGGCGTGGGCGTTCGGCCGAATGCCGCTGGCGCTCTCGGCGCGTTGTTTCACCGCACGGCACCACCGGGTGCCTAAGGACGACTGCGGATTTCGCTGCCTGGCAGACGAGGATGGTCTGCTGCTTTCATCGACCGAGGACAAGCCCTTCCTGGTACTCAACGGCACCCAGACCCAATCGGCCACCGTGCACTCGCTTCTGGGCGATGCGACGGCGCTGCGCGCCGCAGGGGTGTCACGGCTTCGGCTGTCACCTTGTGCGCACGGCTTTGCGCAAGTTCTGGCGGACTTCGAGGCGGTCATGAATGCCGGTGAGTCGGATGCGGGGCGCGGTTCGCGCTGGATCGCAGCAGGCGTGCCCGGTCCGCTCAGCAACGGCTACGCCCGGCGATTGCCTGGCATGAACTGGAGCAACACATGAATATGAGCGGCAACCATCGAACGGTGCCCGCCGGACTGCCGGTCTGGCTCATCCCGACGCATCGGCGTGTGTGCCGCTGGATCGAGCGCCTGCCGGTCGCACCACCGTCCTTCCTTCTCTCACGGCTGCTGGATCGCGTGTTGCTCCAGCGCCTGCCGGCCGACGCATGCCAAGCCTTGGTCGGGCGATGCGTCGAACTGCGAGTCAGCGATCTGGGCCTGCGCGTTCGGCTGGTGCTCACACCGAGGGGATTCGCACCGGCCAGCGACTTCGGTGAACCCGAACTGCGCATCGTCGCTCCTAGCTCAAGCTACCTGCGCCTGCTGCGGGGAGAGGATGACCCTGATCGCCTGTTCTTCGAGCGTGCACTTGTCATCGAAGGTGACACGGAACTCGGTCTGGTGATGAAGAACACGCTGGACGCAATCGGCCCGTTGTGGCCTCAGCAGGCCACGCCGTCAGCACGGGGCCGATCCAGTTGATTGACTGTAGAGCCCCCATGCGCACACCGTCGAGTCAACCGGCTTCCCGCTGCATCGTGATTCGCCAACACTGCGCCCGACTGGACGAACAAGCCCACGGTGCACGGCAGCGATTGCTGCAGCGTCGACGTCGACGTCTGAGTACATGAACGCCCACATCGAGCGTGCTCAGACCCTGGGCGAAGAGATCGCCAACAGCGTGAGCCACGGCCTGACGTTCCTAATGGCCGTGGCGGCACTGCCCGTGCTCGTGCATGCGGCCACGCAACGAGGCGGCGCTGCCGGCGTGGTCGCGGCGTGCCTGTTCACGGGCTCGATGATCGTGCTGTACGGCGTGTCGACGCTGTATCACGCGTTGCCACGCGGGCGCGCCAAGGTGTTTTTCAAACGGCTCGACCATGCAGCCATCTTCTTGTTCATCGCCGGCAGCTACACGCCGTTTCTGTTCGGCGTGTTGAGTGGTGCCTGGGGCTGGTCGCTGTTCGGGGTGATCTGGGCGGCGGCGATCCTGGGCATGGTCTCGAAACTGCTCGATCGACTGAAGCATCCGCTGTGGTCGACTGGCCTGTACGTCGCGATGGGGTGGGTGGTTCTCATTGCCGCCGCGCCGCTGTACGAGCGCATGTCGGCCGCCGGACTGGCCTGGCTGGTCGCGGGAGGTTTGTCGTACACGCTGGGCGCTGCGGTGTACCTGTTCGACTCCAGAGTTCGCTATGCCCATCTGGTGTGGCACCTGTTCGTGGTGGGCGGCAGCGCGTGTCACTTCTTCGCCGCGCTGTGGCACTCAGCCGCTTAGGTGCTCGGGCGCGCTGCGCTCAAGCGACGGCCCGGCTCGCGCGGCTCGACGATGGGCGTGAGTGCTGCGTTCGGCGCGGGGGCGTTGGCTGGCGTCGACTCGCTCTCGATGCGTCCGCTGAGCGTGGGAAACCGGCCGTCGGCGTAGCCCATCGCCTGGGCGAGGCGGCGAAAGATCTCGGCGTTGGGCAGCGCTTGCCCCGGCGGATCCATGGCGCGCACCTGCGCCGAAATCCGCTGCGGGAAATACGGATAGATCAGGTCGTCGAACTCGAGCGACGTGGCCGCTGGCAGCACGATGTCGGCGTAGCGCACGGTGTCGGTCTCGAACAGATCGATGACGACCGTCATCAAGTCCTCGCGGCACAGCGCCGCTTTCAGCTGGCGCTGGTTGGCCGACGAGGCGACCGGATTGCTGTTCCACAAGTGTTTTCCCGGACGCTCCCGCCGGAGCACCGTTGGATTGACACATGACAAGGGCGCGTTGCCTCTGGGGGCGCTCAATCGCGTCGTTTGGCCCCTCAAGGAGATCTCGATGCACGCACTCAAAGACCTTTTCACTTC
>CAIVGK010000087.1 GCA_903905475.1 uncultured Burkholderiales bacterium
AGCCCAGGTGCGCCGCCGCGGCCGGGATGGAGCGAATCCGAGGCCTCTTTCGCCGTGCTCGGGATCGACATCGAGGCGCTCGGGGCCGCCGTCGCGCGCCACTGGGGCCTGGGTGAGGAAATGCTGCACATGATCCGGTGCCTGCCCAAGGACCGGCCCGTGCGTGCCGCCGAAAGCGACAGCGACACGCTGCGCATCACGGCCAGCGCGGCCAACGAGGCGGTCGATGCGCTGCTGGCGTCCATGGCCGAAGGAGCCGAGGGCGGGCCTGTCGTGGCGGGTTCAAGCAAGACGCTGTCCAAGGCGGCCGCTGCGAAAGCGGCCGCTGTGCGCAACGTGCCCGCCCAACGCTATGCGAAGTCCCTGGGGCTGACACCGCGTGGCGTGCAAGAAGCGCTCGCCACCGCCCGCGAGGCGCTGCGCACGGGTGCTCCTGTCGACCCATCCGAGTCATCCGGCCGAGCGGAAGCGGTCTGGGCGGTGAGGCCGGCCACGGCGCCAAGTTGAGATGACCGAGGCCGCCTCCGCGTCGAACCAACGAAAGCCTGACGGCCTGACGCCGGTCGTGGGTATCGAGGGACCGGACGACCTTGCTGCAGCCGACCAGAGTCGCTCTGAGGCCCAGCGGAGCCATCCCCGCAGCCACCAGACGTCTGCGCGCTGGAACAGTCCGGGAAGCTTTGCCATTGACTGAATCTCGCCTGTGAGTCATCGAAAGTGACACACACAAGTGACACAGACCCACTGTCTGAGCCCGTCCAATGGCTGGGAACCCGCATGAATGCTGGGTAATCCCGAAATGGGGTGACGAGCCTGACCCCGGCACTGGTCGCAACGGTTGGGGCTGCTTCGTTCCCGACCTGACCCGGTTGGCCGCGCTTCCATGCGGGGAGGCCCGTCCCGGACGATTGTAGTGACCGACCGCGTGGCCGCTGGCCGGCGAATCAGCGCAACTGCAGCGCGTCGTCACCGAATTCGAGGCCCAGCGGCTCGATCAGCAGCCGCTTCGGGCCGGCTTCGACCCGCCCGGCAACCCACGCACGCACGCCTTGCGCTTCGGCCACCGCCACCGTGCGTTCGGCTTGATCGGCCGGCACGAACAGGGCAAAACCGGCGCCCATGTTCAAGGTGCTGTAGGCCTCTCGGTCATCTTGTTGCGCATGGTGCTGAATGAACCGCAGCACCGCAGGAACCTCGGGCAGCGTGTGGATGCGGTAGGTGTGTTCGGCGGGGTGCCGCAACAGCTTGCGCCAGCCGTGGCCGGTGATGTTGGCGCAGTAGTGCGGAATCACGCCGGCACGGTAGAGCGCTTCAGTGACGGGCGAATACAGCGCGGTGGGCGCCAGCAGTGCCGCGCCGTAGGTGAGTGTTGACACGCCGGGCTCGACCGGCGTGAGGTAGCCCTCAGGCAGGCGCTCGACCAGCTTGCGCGCCAGGCTCAGGCCGTTGGCGTGAATGCCGCTCGAGGCCAGCAGCACGATGGCGTCTCCCGGGGCCAGCCGGTCACCGACCGACAGGCGCTCCTTCGGGTTGATGAGCCCGGTGCACGAAGCGGCCAGATCGATGCGGCCATCGGCCACGATGCCTGCGAGCGCTGGTGTCTCGCCGCCGCCCCACGCCACGCTGCAGCGGTCACAGGCACTCTTCCAGCCGGCCACCAGTGCCTGCGCGCGCTGCGCGTCGGAAAACCAGTCGGATCCGCCCGCGGCCCAGTAGGCCTGCACCACCAGTGGCGTGGCACCCACGGTGATCAGGTCGTTGATCGCCATGGCGATGGTGTCCTGCGCGATCGCGTCGTAGTGGCTGATGCCGGTGAGTTGCTGCATCTCATCGGCCACCAGTGCCTTCGAGCCGAGGCACTCGACGATGCTCGCCAGATAGAACGGACCGACGTCGACCACATAGGCCGATTCGCCGCGCGAGGCGGTGACTTCGCTGAATCCGTGCGCTGCAAGATGGGCGCCGGTGGCAGCGGCGGCGCGCTGGGCCGAGATTTTCAGCGGGTCGATCAGGTCGTAATTGACGCCCGATTGCGCGTAGCTGAGCGTGCCGTGATCGGTCGCGAAAGGCGGGGTGGTGGTCATGGGCGAGGGCTGCGAGGAGCCGCGGCAAGTGGGACTGAGGGTGAACCGACGGATTATCCGGCAGCCCCTGCGCAGGCAGTCCCCGCAGCGGTCGGCAACTAGAATCGTTCGATGAGTTACTTGGTGCTCGCCCGCAAATACCGCCCCCGAACTTTCGACGCTCTGGTGGGCCAAGAACACGTGGTGCAAGCGCTGGCGAACGCGCTCACGCAGGGCCGCTTGCACCATGCCTATCTGTTCACCGGCACGCGCGGTGTGGGCAAGACCACGGTGTCGCGCATCCTCGCCAAAGCATTGAACTGCACTGGCGCCGACGGGCAGGGCGGCATCACCGCCAGCCCGTGCGGCGTGTGCAGCGCTTGCCGCGACATCGACGCCGGCCGCTTCGTCGACTACATCGAGCTCGACGCGGCATCCAACCGCACCGTCGAAGAGATCACGCCGCTGCTCGATCAGGCGGTCTACAAGCCGGTGGTCGGGCGCTTCAAGGTCTACCTGATCGACGAAGTCCACATGCTGTCGAACACCGCGTTCAACGCGATGCTCAAGACGCTCGAAGAGCCGCCCGAGTACCTGAAGTTCGTGCTGGCAACCACCGACCCGCAAAAGGTCCCCGCGACCGTGCTGTCGCGCTGCCTTCAATTCAACTTGCGGCCAATGGGCGCGCGCACCGTGCACGATCACCTGGCGCACGTGCTGGCCGCTGAAGGCATCGCCGCCGAAGCTGGAGCGCTGCGCTTGCTGGCGCGCGCCGCGCGCGGGTCGATGCGTGATGCGCTGTCGGTGACCGATCAGGCCATCGCGTTCGGGGGTGGTGCGTTGGTCGAATCCGCCGTGCGCGACATGCTCGGCGCCGTCGACCGCAGCCACGCCATCCGCCTGATCGAGGCGCTGGCCGATCGCGACGGCCGCGCGCTGCTCGCCCAAGCCGATGCGCTGCGCGCGCTCGGCCTGTCGGCAGCGGGCACGCTCGAGGAGATGGCTGATCTGCTGCAGCAAATGGCGGTGGCCCAGGTGGTGCCGGACGCACTGGATGTGAGCGAGCCCGACGCGCTGGCCGCTGCCCGCCTGTCGTCCCGCTTGGCGGCCGACGAGATTCAGCTGATCTACAGCATGGCCTTGCATGGCCGCAGCGAGTTGTCGCTGGCGCCCGATGAGCACAGCGGCCTGGTGATGGTGTTGCTGCGCATGCTGGCGTTTTGTCCGCCCGTCGGCCAGGCGACGGACGGGCCCGTGTCGTCAGTGGCCAAGCCGGCGGCTGCGGCCGCGGTGGCCAGCCACGTGGCACGACGCGAAGTGCCCGTACCCCATATCGCGCAGGTCGCGGCACCCGTGGTGGCCATGCCCCCGGCAACGGTTGCGGTGCGGGCGGCCGAGCGCACGCCGCCGCCTTGGCTCGATGCCGAGTTTGCCGAGGACCCTCCTGCTGAGGTGCTGGCCGCAACACAACCCGCGGCGGCCTCGTCGGTGGTGATGGCCGCCGTCGCGTCGCCGCGCACGCTGGCGGTCGTCGCCCCCGCGACTCTGGCCACGACCCCTCTGGGCGATCGATGGGCCAGCGTGGTGGACGCCATGGCTCGCGCGGGCAGCATCAGCGCGATGGTGCGCGAACTCGCGCAGCAGTCGCAGTGCATGGTCGTCGACGAGGCGGCCTCGCCACCCGCCTGGGTCTTGCAGGTCGACCGCGAAACGCTGCGCTCCACGGCCCAGTGCGACAAGCTCGAGGCGGCCTTGAAACAGCACTTGGGCGCCGACATCCGGCTCGAAGTGCGTGGCGGCGCGGTCATCGACACGCCCGCCTTGCGCAACGCCGCCGAGCGCGAGCGCAGGCAGCGCGAAGCCGAACAGATCATTCACGACGACGCGGCCGTGCGCGCGCTGATGGACCAGTACCCCAGCGCGCGCATCGTGCCTGGCTCGGTCAAATACCAATAAAGCATTGCTGACACTTACCAAGGAGATCTCACCATGATGAAGGGCCAACTCGCCGGCTTGATGAAGAAAGCCCAGGCCATGCAGGACAACCTGAAGAAAGCGCAGGACGAACTCGGCGACATCGAGGTCGAGGGCCAGTCTGGCGCTGGGTTGGTCAAGGTGACGATGACCTGCAAGCACGAGGTCAAGCGCGTGGTCATCGACCCGAGCCTGCTCGCCGACGACAAGGACATGCTCGAAGACATGGTGGCGGCCGCCTTCAACGACGGCCTGCGCCGTGCCGAAGAGGTGTCCCAGGAAAAAATGGGCAAGCTGACGGCCGGCATGCCGTTGCCGCCCGGCATGAAGTTTCCGTTTTGATCGGCACAGACCGCACGCCTCAGCATGGCTGAGCCCGCGCTCGATGCGCTCGTCGATGCGCTCCGGGGCCTGCCTGGGGTGGGCGAGAAGTCGGCGCGCCGCATGGCCTTGCATCTGCTGCAGCACGACCGCGCCGGCGCCGGGCGCCTGGCGCTGTCGTTGCACGCGGCGGTGGCCAATGTGCGGCACTGCGCCCGCTGCCACACCTTCACCGAAAGCGAGTTGTGCGGCATTTGTGCCGATCCTCAGCGCGACGCCCGTTTGCTGTGCGTCGTCGAGACACCGGCCGATCAGGCGGCCATGGAGCGCACCGGCAGCTACCCGGGTCACTACTTCGTGTTGATGGGTCGCCTGAGCCCGCTCGATGGGGTGGGCGTCCACGACATCGGGCTGCGTGAGCTGATCGACCGTGCGGCGCAGCCCGGGCTTGAAGAGGTGATCGTGGCGACCAATTTCACCGCCGAGGGCGAAGCCACCGCGCATGCCGTGAGCGAGGCCCTCAAGTCGCGCGATCTTCGTGTGACCCGGCTGGCGCGCGGTGTGCCGGTGGGCAGCGAACTCGAGTACGTTGATCTGGGCACCATCGCACACGCGCTGGTCGACCGCCGTTGAGGAGCCTTCCATGAGCAGCGTGTCCACCGGGTGTGTCTTGATCGCGGCATTGATGCCCATCGTGTGCGCGGGCATCGCCAAGAGCGGCACGTTTTCGAAGCCGCCCTCGCAGGGCGGCTATGACAACAACGCGCCGCGCGAGTGGATGGCCAGGCAGCAGGGCTGGCGGCAGCGCGCCAATGCCGCGCAGGCCAACTGCTTCGAGGCACTGCCGTTTTTCATCGGGGCGGTGCTGCTGGCCCAGCAAGCCGGCGCCGCTCAGGGCCGGGTCGATGCGCTGGCCATGGGCTTCATCGTGCTGCGCAGCGCTTACATCGGTTGCTACCTGCGCGACTGGGCCCTGGCCCGCTCGGTGGTTTTCGTCGCCGCCTTTGCGGTCAACGTGGTGCTGCTGCTGTCAGGCGCCTGATCAGCGCGCTGCCACCCGCAGCGGCTTGCGGGTCGGCGCCGCGCTGGCCACGACGACCGTCTTCTTGGCTGGCGCAGACGCCTTGCCTGATCGCGTGTTCGCAGCCACCTTGGTACTGCGCTTGGAGCTCTGGCCCGCCGCTTGATAGATGACGATCGGCGCGCCCCGCTTGAAGCGGCCGTCGATGCGCAGCGAGTTCCACTCGGCCACGCGGGCGGGCGCCAAGCCGTAGCGCTTGGCGATGCCAGGCACCGAGTCGCGCACGCCCGCCTTCAGGACCACTCGCTTGAGCGGAGGTACGTCGGGCGCGAGCGTCATGGTGGCGTTGTCGGCCACCCTCTCGGCCACGTCGATGTGCCGCTTGTCGCTGCGTGGCACCAGCAACGTCGATCCCGCCTTGACCAGCATGCGCGGAGGGATGTGGTTGACCTCACGCAGTTGGCCCTCGCTCATGCCCACCTGGCGTGCGACATCGGCCGTGCGCATGGTCTTGGGTGCGACCCAGGCCGTCCAGGTGGCCAGTGGCGCGCGGTGCGCCGCGAGCTTGCGCACGAAACTGCTGGCGTTGTCGTACGGCAGCAGGATTTGCGGTGTGCCGGCAGCCAGGATCACCGGCTTGTTCATCTGCGGATTCAGGGTCTTGAATTCCTCAAGCGAGACGCCGGCCAGCTCTGCCGCCGTGTCCACGTCGATGTCGCGCTGGATCGGCACGCTGAGGAAGTAAGGGTGATTGGCCACCGCTGGCAGCGTCAAGCCGAATGACTGGGGCGCGGCAACGATGTTCTTGACCGCTTGCAATTTGGGAACGTAATTGCGCGTCTCGTCCGGCATGCCGAGGCTCAGGTAGTCGGTGGGCAAGCCGGCTTTGTGGTTGCGTGCCATGGCGCGCTGCACGTTGCCCTCGCCCCAGTTGTAGGCAGCCAGGGCGAGATGCCAGTTGCCAAACATGCCGTGCAGCCGTTGCAGGTAGTCGAGCGCGGCACGGGTCGATGCCAGCACGTCACGGCGATCATCGCGAAAGACGTTTTGCTTCAAGGCGAAGTCGCGCCCGGTGGCCGGCATGAACTGCCACATGCCCGAGGCCCTCGCCGACGACATCGCCTGCGGATTGAAGGCGCTCTCGATGAACGGCAGCAGGGCCAGCTCGGTCGGCATGCCACGCGATTCGAGCTCCTCGACGATGTGGAACAAGTAGCGCCCGCCGCGTGTGGTCATCCGCTCGACGTAGTCGGGGCGGCTGGCATACCAGCGCTCGCGCTCGCGCACCAAAGCGTTGTCGATGTCGGGCATGGCAAAGCCGCGGCGCACACGCACCCACAAGTCGGCCCGTGCCGCAGCGCTGTCCAGATCGATCTGAACCCCGGGGCGCATCGGGTCCATGGGCCCCAGCGCCCCCGACGCCAGGGCCAAGCCGAGCGGGTCGTCGGCCGTTGCCGTGTGCCGCGGCGCGCTCGGCCCGGCAGGCCAGGCGGTCTCGCCGGGCGCCGCCGCCGCGCTCTGGCTGGTCGTGGAGGTGGCGCAGCCTGAGCCGGCCACCCAAATCGACAAGGTCAGCAAGCCTGCCAGCAGTGAACGGCTCAGGGCCGGGCGGATCGTGTCAGTCATTGAAACTCGTTTTTCCATTGCCGCAAGGTCGTGAAGACCTCGACGGGATCATGGCTGGTCGCCCCATGGCGCCTCGCCGCGTCGATCACCGTTGCCACGCCACAGCGCAGGAACGGATTGACCGCACGTTCCGTGGCGATGCGGCTGGGCAGGGTGGGCAGACCCGCGGCGCGCTGTTGCTCGCACCATCGGGTGTAGGCCTTCAATTCTGCGCTGTCGGGCTCCACTGCGTGGGCGAACTTCAGATTCGACAGCGTGTACTCGTGAGCGCAGCACACGCGCGTGTCCTCGGGCAGGTCCGCCAGCGCTTGCAGCGAGCGATGCATCTGTTGCGGCGTGCCTTCAAAAAGCCGGCCACAGCCCCCTGAAAAGAGCGTGTCGCCGCAAAACAGCACAGGCGCTTCGGCCGTGTCGGCCGGGCGGTGAAAGTACGCGATGTGCCCGCGCGTGTGGCCAGGTACATCGATCACGTCGAAGCGTGAACCGATCGTCAGCACGCTGTGGCCGCCCGTCACGGCCAGGTGCGGCCCGGGAATGATCTCGGTGGCCGGGGCGTAGACCGGCACATCGAAACGGGCACGCAGGCCGACCAGTCCACCGACATGGTCTTGATGGTGATGGGTTACTAGAATCGCCGCCAGACTCAACTTCAGACGATCCAGCGCCGCGAGCACCGGCTCACAATCTCCCGGATCGACGACGGCGGCTTCCACCCCATCGTGAAACATCCAGATGTAGTTGTCGTTGAAGGCGGGCAGTGCAAGCAAATCCATGTCTGAATCCGCGCCCAGTATAAGTTTGAGCGATTGGCTGACGAGTCCGCTCGGGGCCTACTTGCTGCAGTGGGAGCAGCGCTATCTCGACACGGTGGTGGCCGACGTTTTCGGCTTTCATGCCGTTCAGTTGGGGTTGCCCGAACTTGACGCTCTTCGCGCCAACCGCATGCCGCATCGCTGGCGGGCCGATGCAGTGCAGCCTTTGTCTGCCGGCGTATCGCCATCGCAGCCCCTGAGCGCCGTGTCGTTGAACTGCGACTTCGATGCATTGCCCTTCGACAGTCAAAGCCTCGATCTCGTCGTCTTGCCTCATGCGCTGGAACTGGCGCGCGATCCCCACCTGACCCTGCGTGAGGTCGAGCGGGTGCTCAGGCCCGAAGGCCGCGTCGTGATCATCGGCTTCAACCCGACCAGCCTGTGGGGCTTGCGACAGCGCGGCACCAACGCGCGTCGTTACCTGGGGCTCGGCCCCGGCCACTCGCGGTTTCTGCCCCACGATGGCGAACTCATCGCCTACCGTCGTCTGCGCGACTGGCTGCGTTTGCTCAGCTTCGAAGTGGAGACGGGCCGATTCGGTTGCTACCGACCGCCGATCACCTCCGAGAAGTGGCTCACCCGCTTCGAGTGGATGGAGCCCGCCGGCGACCGATGGTGGCCGGTCTTGGGGGCCGTTTACGCACTGACAGCCGTCAAGCGCGTGCGCGGCATGCGGCTGGTCGGCCTGGCACGCTCGCGCCATCGCCGCGCCGGAGCGCCCCAGACGGTGGTGACGAACCAGCAACCACAGCGGGCCATGCTGCCCAGCGGCCTGCACAAATCCAATCAAGATGAATGACCCTGTCCAAATTTCGCGTCCGCAAGTGACGATCTATTCCGACGGCGCCTGCAAGGGCAATCCCGGGCGCGGTGGCTGGGGCGCCTGGCTGAGTTGTGACGGACACGAGAAAGAGCTGTTCGGTGGTCAGGTGCTCACCACCAACAACCGCATGGAGCTCACGGCCGTGATCGAGTCGCTCGCCTCGCTCAAGCGAACCTGCTCGGTGCTGATCTACACGGACAGCGATTACGTGCGCAAGGGCATCACCGAGTGGATCCACAACTGGAAGCTGCGCGGCTGGCTGACGGCCGATCGCAAACCGGTGAAAAACGCCGACCTGTGGCAGCGGCTCGATGCGCTGCGCGCCTTGCATCACGTCGAGTGGCGGTGGGTCAAGGGGCACTCGGGCGACCCGGGCAACGAAAGGGCCGACGCGCTGGCCAACCGGGGCGTTGACGTCGCCGTCTGACCCCCAACCGCTCGGCGGTGCAAAACGGTCACGGCGGATCAGGCCGCTGGATTGATCGCCGCAGGCCTGCGGCGGCGGCATATACTCGCGGGCTCACCTTGCCACACCCATGTCGACGCATCGGGGTGGCTTCCAATGTCGGAATTCACAAGGAGATTCAATGCGTCATTACGAAATCGTGCTGCTGATTCACCCGGATCAGAGCGAACAGGTTCCAGCGATGCTGGAACGTTACAAGGGCGTGATCACCGCCGGTGGTGGCAAGGTTCACCGCGTGGAGGACTGGGGCCGCCGTCAAATGGCTTACCTGATCCAGAAGCTCGCCAAGGCTCACTACCTGTGCATCAATATTGAATGCACCAAGGAAGTTCTGGCTGAGCTGGAAACCGGTTTCCGCTTCAACGATGCCGTGTTGCGCCATCTGACCGTGCTCAAGAGCAAGGCCGAGACGACGCCGTCGGTCATGATGAAGACGTCTGACCGCGACGACCGCCGCTCGCAGCAGGAGTCGGTGGCCTGAACCGGCTCGGTGATGTCTGCTTGATCGCGCGGCGCGAATGAACCGTCTGGTTCTCACGGCTTGTGTGGTTGAGCGGGGCGCATTGCGCTACACCCCCGCCGGGTTGCCGGCCCTCGATTTGAGCTTGAAGCATGAATCGCTGGTCACGCAAAACGGTTTGCCGCGGCAGGTTTCCATGGAAATCAAGGCGCGGGCAGTGGGCGACATCACCGGCACGTTGAGTCGGATGGAACTGGGAAGCACGCACGGTTTTGCCGGCTTTCTGGGTTCACAGCGCAACGGCAGAGGCATCGTTTTTCACGTGACCGAGCTGGATTGATATCCGCAACGGTCAGTACCCGAACAAAGTTTGAAAGAGGTTTCATATGGCACCGCCCCGTGGTAAAGGCAAGTTTTCCAAAGACCGCAAGCCCAAGCGCAACCAGCAATCGCTGCTGTTTCGCCGCAAGCGCTTTTGCCGGTTCACCGTCACTGGTGTGACCGAGATTGACTACAAAGACGTGGACACCCTGCGCGACTTCGTCGGCGAGAACGGCAAGATCACGCCAGCTCGCCTGACGGGCACGCGCGCGTTTTTCCAGCGCCAGTTGACCACCTGCATCAAGCGGGCTCGATTCCTGGCGATGTTGCCGTACAGCGATCAGCATCGCGTCTGAGTAAGGAACCATCATGCAAATCATCTTGCTGGAAAAAGTGGCGAACTTGGGCAACCTCGGTGACGTGGTTCAGGTCAAGAACGGCTACGCCCGCAACTTCCTGATCCCGACCCGCGCTGCACGTCGTGCCACGACGGCCGCGATTGCCGAGTTCGAAGCCAAGCGCGTCGAGCTCGAAAAAGCGGCTGCCGACAAGCTGGCCGAGGCCCAGGCCTTGGCCGACAAAATGTCGGGTCGCACGGTTCACATCACCCAGAAGGCTGGGGTTGATGGCCGTTTGTTCGGTTCGGTCACCAACAACGACATCGCCGAGGCGCTCACGCGCATCGACTTCAAGGTGGCCAAGTCGCAGGTTCGCCTGCCGAACGGCCCGTTGAAGACGGTCGGTGAGCACCTGGTTTCGGTGGCTCCGCACACCGACGTCTTGGTTGAAGTGAAGGTGGTGGTGGTCGGCGAAGTCGCCTGACCCCATCGTCTTTCCGACGCGTTGAAAGGCCGGCTTTGCCGGCCTTTTTTCATGGGCGCTCGATGGGGTGGCGGTTCGGCGGCCAGCACTGAATTTCCACCGCTCGTGCCCAGCATTTGCACAGGTTTACCCACAGGCGATCGAGCCGCCCGAACTTATGATGGGGCGATGTCAGCCTTGTTCGCCTCTGCTCAGATTCCTTCCCCCATGTCCCGTGGCGATGACGAAGTCGCCCGCTTGCGGGTCCCTCCTCATTCGCTCGAAGCCGAGCAAAGCGTCATCGGTGGCCTGCTGCTCGACAACAGCGCCTGGGACCGCGCGGCCGACTTGCTGACCGAGAGCGACTTCTACCGCTTCGAGCACCGGGCGATCTACAGCGCCATCGGCTCGCTGGTCAACGCCACCAAACCGGCCGATGTGATCACCGTGTACGAGCAGCTGCAAAGCCTCGGCAAGGCCGACGATTGCGGCGGCTTGGTGTACCTGAATTCGCTGGCGCAAAGCGTGCCAAGCGCGGCCAACCTGCGTCGCTACGCGGAGATCGTTCGCGAGCGCTCCGTGCTGCGCAAGCTGGTCTCGGCCAGCGACGACATCGCGACCAGTGCTTTCAACCCGCAAGGGCGCGCGGTGTCCGAAATCCTCGACGATGCCGAGAGCAAGATCTTCAAGATCGGCGAAGAAGGCTCGCGCTCGAAGCAGGGCTTTCAGACCATGGACAACCTGGTCGTGCAACTGCTCGACCGCGTGACCGAGTTGCATGAGAACGGTGCTGAGGAAGTCACCGGTGTGCGCACCGGCTACTTCGACCTTGACCGCATGACCGCCGGATTCCAACCTGGCGACCTGATCGTGCTGGCCGCACGGCCCTCGATGGGCAAGACCGCACTGGCGCTCAACATCGCCGAGCACGTCGCGGTTCAGGAAGGCCTGCCGGTGGTGGTGTTCTCGATGGAAATGGGCGCTTCGCAACTGGCCTTGCGGCTGGTCGGATCGCTCGGGCGCATCGATCAGCAGCATCTGCGCACCGGTGCGTTGAAGGACGACGAGTGGGGCCGCCTCACCGAAGCCATCGAGAAGCTCGGCCG
>CAIVGK010000088.1 GCA_903905475.1 uncultured Burkholderiales bacterium
GCCCTCGCCTTCTTTTTCGGTCACCGACACGGCCACCACCCGGCCGCATTCAGCGCACGCTGGCGCGCTGGCGGAGGCCGCCGCAGGCACCGCCACCGCTGCCCCGACAGCCGGCGGCGACTGGGCCGGTGCGGTCGGGCCCGCCTTGATCTCGGCCAGTGCCTTGTCGTACTCCGCCTTGGCATCACGCCGGCACTGCAGCCGCGCGGTCGACGAGGTCTCGTCGTTGCTCAGTTTCTTGTCGCTCTCGTAGCGCGCCAGCGCCACCTTGTTCTGCGCGCTCAGCTGCGTCTTGGAAGCCGCGGTCGTCTGGGCACCGGCCGTGGCGCCCAGGGCCAGACACACCCCAAGCAACGCGCACTTGACTGCAAATCGGTTCATGACAAATCCTCCGTCGATCACGCCCGTTTGGCAGGCTGGAGGCCGGATGCTAAGAGCGGCGTCCAACCCGTCGTTGACACCCCTCAATGTGAAACAGCGCATCGACCGAGCGGCGCTCGACTCAGAGTCCCACGCGTCCTGGCGACATGTCATGGCGCGGCGCCGGCCGCGCGCTCGATCTGGGGTGGTGAGCGCGCCTCAGCGCGGCGGCCTCAAGGCGCTCGCCTCGCGCGCCAGCACCTCGATGCGGGACCAGTCGCCGCGGGCGATCGATTCGGCCGGCATCGGCCACGAGCCGCCCACGCACACGATCTGCGGCACCGCCAGATAGGCGCGCGCGCTGGCCGCAGTGATGCCGCCGGTGGGGCAAAAGCGCACATCGCGAAACACGGTGCACAAGCTCTTGAGCGCACCCACGCCACCTGCCGATTCGGCCGGAAAGAACTTCAGCCGCGTGAAGCCGGCTTCGCGCGCGCGCATGACCTCGCTGGCCGTGGCGGTGCCGGGCAGCAGCGGCACGACGCGTTGGCGCGCCGCGATGGCCAGCCGCTCGGTCAGACCGGGCGACACGACGAATTTGGCGCCGGCGTCGATGGCCGCGTCGTACTGCGCGGCGTCGAGCACGGTGCCCGCGCCGACGATGGCGCCGGGCACGCTGCACATCGCGCGCAGGGCGTCGAGCGCGGCCGGTGTGCGCAGCGTGACCTCGAGCACGCGCAGTCCGCCGGCCACCAGCGCACGCGCCAGCGGCAGCGCGTCTTCAACGCGGTCGATCACGATCACAGGAATGACGGGCGCGGTGCCCATCACCTCGTCAAGGATCTGGTTGCGCAGCAGTTCGATGTTCATGGGGGGGGTGATGCTTCCATGGCTGTCTGGATGGGTGTCGGGCAGCGGTGATCAGGCCGCCCAAGTGATGGCGCCTTGCTCGGCGCACAGGCTGCCGCGGCGGTGGGCGGCAAACAGCTCGCGACCGCCACCGGTGTCGGCCACGCCGGTGGGCGCCGCGGCGCGCTCGCGCAAAGCCCATGACGCCGCATCAACCAGCACGTCGAGCGTGCCCGCACCGGCATCGACACGCACGACGTCGCCATCGCGCACGAAGGCCAGCGCGCCGCCATCCAGCGCCTCGGGCCACACATGGATGGCCGCAGGCACCTTGCCCGACGCACCGCTCATGCGCCCGTCGGTGACCAGCGCGACGCGCAAGCCCTTGTCTTGCAACACGGCCAGGCTGGGCGTGAGCTGGTGCAGCTCGGGCATGCCGTTGGCCCGCGGGCCCTGGAAGCGCACCACCACCACCACGTCGCGATCGAGCTCGCCCGCCTTGAAGGCCGCGAGCATGTGCGATTGCGAATCGAACACCCGCGCCGGCGCGCTGACCACGCGGTGCTCAGGCTTGACGGCCGACGCCTTGAAGATCGCCCGCCCGAGGTTGCCGGTGAGCAGCCGCAGCCCGCCATCCACCTGAAACGGCTCGGCGGCCCCGCGCAAAACGCTGCGATCACCCGGCACCGCGGGCGGCGCGCGCCACGCGAGACAGCCCTCATCGAGCCAGGGCTCGGCCACATGGGCGCGCAAGCCGTGGCCCATGACGGTGCGCACGTCGTCGTGCAGCAAGCCGGCATCGAGCAGTTCGCGAATCAGCAAACCCATGCCGCCGGCCGCGTGGAAATGGTTCACGTCGGCCTGGCCGTTGGGGTACATGCGGGTGAGCAGCGGCGTGGCCGACGACAGCTCATCGAAGTCGGTCCAGTCGATCACGATGCCCGCCGCGCTGGCGATGGCCACCAGATGCAGCGTGTGGTTGGTCGAGCCGCCGGTGGCCAGCAGGCCGACGATGGCGTTGACGATCGCGCACTCGTCGACGATCTCGCCGATCGGCGTGTGGCTGGGGCCCGGCACGCAGATGTCGAGCAGGCGGCGCGTGGCCGCGGTGGTGAGTGCTTCGCGCAGCGGCGTGCCCGGCGTGATGAAGGCGCTGCCCGGCAGGTGCAGGCCCATCACCTCCATCAGCATCTGGTTGCTGTTGGCGGTGCCGTAGAAGGTGCAGGTGCCGGCGCCGTGATAGCTCTGCATTTCGGCCGCCAGCAGTTCCTCGCGGCCGATCAGGCCTTGCGCGTAGCGCTGGCGGATGCGGCCTTTTTCGTCATTGGCGAGCCCGGAGGTCATCGGCCCGGCCGGCACGAAGATCGTCGGCAAGTGGCCGAAGGCCAGCGCGCCGATCAGCAGCCCCGGCACGATCTTGTCGCACACGCCGAGCATCAGCGCGCCGTCGAACACCGCGTGGCTGAGTGCGATGGCGGTGGACTGCGCGATCACGTCGCGCGACCACAGCGACAGCTCCATGCCGGGCTGGCCTTGCGTGACGCCATCGCACATCGCCGGCACGCCGCCAGCGAACTGCGCCGTGGCCCCGCGCTCGCGTGCGGCGCGCTTGATGAAGGCAGGAAACTGCTCGAGCGGCTGATGGGCCGACAGCATGTCGTTGTAGGCCGACACGATGCCCAGGTGGGGCGCTCGCTGCTCGCGCATCACCAGCTTGTCGTTGGCCGGCGTGGCGGCCATCGCGTGGGCCAGGTTGGTACACGACACGCGGGCGCGGGCGGCGCCGCCACCCGCTTCACCGGCCTGGCGGATGCGCGCCAGATACGCCAATCGGCTGACGTGGCTGCGCTCGCGGATGCGCTCGGTGACCCGAATGACGGTGGGATGGAGGGGCATTGAGGAGGTCCTCGATCAGTTCATGAGCGGATCAAGCCGCGCGAGCGATGGTGGCATGGGCGCCGACGGTCTTGGCGATTGACGACCGGTGGTCCCGGCATGATCATCGCCCGGAAACTCAATGACTTGCCATGGCCTTTGACCTTGTTATTTTTGGCGGTACCGGTGACCTCGCGTGGCGCAAGTTGCTGCCCGCGTTGTTCCAGGCCTTTCGTCACGGCAAGCTGCCACCCGACGGGCGCATCCTTGCCGTGGCGCGTGACGCGCGCAGCGACGACGAGTACCGCGCGCTCATCCAGGACCGCTTCGCCAAGGTCGTCGAGGCCAAGCGCCCGAGCGAAGCCGAGTTCGCGCGCTTTGCGCAGCTGCTGCACTACCGCCGCATGGATTTGTCCAAGGTGGAGGACTATCAAGGTCTGAAGACCTGGGTCGACGAGCGCGGTGCCGAGACGGTGGTGCTGTTTCTGGCGACCAGCCCGCACCTGTTCATGCCGGTGTGCGAGCAGCTTGGCGCCGTGGGGCTGAACGGCCCGCACGTGCGCGTGGTGCTCGAAAAGCCGCTCGGCCACGACCTGGCCAGCGCGCAGCAGATCAACAAGGTGGTGCGCAGCGTGTTCGACGAGCGCCAGGCCTTGCGCATCGACCACTACCTGGGCAAGCCGGCGGTGCAAAACCTCTCGGCACTGCGCTTTGGCAACGCGCTGTTCGAGCCGCTCTGGCGCCGCGAGAGCATCGCCAACATCCAGATCACGCTGGCCGAAAGCCTGGGCGTGGGCACGCGCGGCGACTTCTACAACAGCACCGGCGCGCTGCGCGACATGGTGCAAAACCACGCGCTGCAGCTGCTCACGATGATCGCCATGGAAGCGCCGCCGAGCAGCGATGCCGACGCCATCCGCGACGAGAAGCTCAAGGTGCTGCGCTCGCTGCGCCCGTTCACCGAGCACGATGTGGCCCGCGACGTGGTGCGCGGCCAGTACCGCGCCGGCATCATCGATGGCCAGCCGGTGCCGGGCTATCAGCAGGAGTGCGGCCCGCTGGCCGGCAGCACCACCGAAACCTTCGTGGCGCTGCGCACCGAGGTGCAGAACTGGCGCTGGGCCGGCGTGCCCTTCTACATCCGCACCGGCAAGCGCCTCGCCACGCGCGAAGCGCACATCGTCATCAACTTCCGCCACGTGCCGCACTCGATCTTTCCGAGCACGGGCGCGGCCAACAAGCTGGTGATCAAGCTGCAGCCCGAAGACGGGCTCGAGTTGCACCTGCTGGCCGCCAAGGGCACCGGGCAGCACGAGCTGCTCGCACCGGTGTCGCTGGACCTTGATTTCGACAAGGCGTTTTCTTCCGATCGGGTGGGCGCGTACGAGAGGCTGCTGCTCGACGCGCTGGCCGGGCGGCTCAACCTGTTCGTGCGCAGTGACGAGCAAGAACAGGCGTGGCGATGGGTCGAGCCCATCTTGCACCACTGGTCACGCGAGCCCGAGGGCCCTCGGCCCTATGCGGCCGGCAGCTGGGGGCCGGCGGCAGCCAGCGCGCTGATCGCGCGCGACGGCTTCGCCTGGTCCGAGGAGGGCTGAGCGCCCTTCAGTGGCCTGCTGGCATTTCGCCAGCACGCCGTTGGCGAGGCTTCGATGCAGCCTTTTACGCAGCCGTTGCCGCTTGCGGGCTGGCGGTCTTGGCGGTCTCGACAGCTTGCGCAATCTGACGCTTGCTCTCGCGCTTCATGTCTTTGGCCCGCTTTTGCTTTTCGCGGCGAATCCCACGGTGTCTGTCAGCGCTCATGGTGTGTCTCTTTGTGTCTTGATCAAGGTGATTGGATGAGGAATCGCACCGATCGCCGCCTTGCGGCAGATCCCCGGTGGGCGTCCCGAACGAAACTCCCACGGCCCATCCCACGGCCATCGGAGGGGGGTGACGTTACCAGAGGTCCTTGCAGCTCGGCCC
>CAIVGK010000089.1 GCA_903905475.1 uncultured Burkholderiales bacterium
AAGTTGCGTGCCTTGACGCCAGCGCCCGAACTTTCGGTGGCAGCGGCCACTCATTCATCCGTGCGAATGCGCACTGCCCTGCGCATTCGACCCACCGGCCCCATGCCACGACCGAGGAACCAAGCACCATGAAACGTCGCGAGTTTTCAAGCCACCTCCTGGCCACCGCCGCTGGCGCGAGCGCCCTGCTGGCGACCGCGCCAGCCAAGGCGCAAGGTGTGCCTGTCGAAGGCACCCAGTACGTCAAGCTGAGCCAGCCCAATGCGGTGCCCGCCGGCAAGATCGAGGTGGTGGAGTTCTTCTGGTACGGCTGCCCGCACTGCCACGCCTTCGAGCCTGCGCTCGATGCCTGGCAAAAGAAGTTGCCCGCAGACGTCGCCTTTCGCCGCGTGCCGGTGGTGTTTCGTGAAGAGCCCTTCACCACGCACCAGCGCATCTACTTCACGCTCGAGGCCATGGAACTGCTCGAAGCCCTGCACCGCAAGGTCTTCAACGCCATTCACCTCGACCACGCCAAGCTCGACAAGCTGCCCGAGATCGTCGCCTTCATGGCCAAGAACGGCGTCGACACCGTCAAGTTCACCGAGGTGTTCAATTCGTTCTCGGTGCAAACCAAGACGCGTCAGGCCAAGCAACTCGCCGAGGCCTACCGCATCGACGGCGTGCCCACGATCGGCGTTCAGGGCCGCTACTACACCTCGCTGTCGCTGGCGGGATCGCCGGAACGCGCGCTGAGCGTGGCCGACTACCTGATCCAGCGCGCACGCAAAGGCGGTTGATTCAGCGGCGGCGGGCCACGGCAAGTTCGCGCCCTGGCGGGGGCGCGGCATGAAGTTGTCAGCTAAAATTTCTGCAAGTTTCGTGCCCCAATGAACCATCCTCACACCCCTCACCACCCGCTCCTTTCAGGGCGGCAGCTGACGCGCGCGCTCGCACTCGCGCTGATCGTCGGCGCGAGCGTCTCGCCGGTTCAAGCCGAGAAGGCCGACCGCTCGAGGCCCTTGAACGTGGAGGCCGACAACGGCCGCTACGACGACGCGCAGCAGTTGGGTGTCTTCACCGGCAACGTGGTGGTGACCAAGGGCACGCTGTCGATGCGGGCCTCGCGCATCGAGGTGCGCCAGGCGCCTGACGGCTCGCAGTTCGGCGTGGCCACCTCGGAAGGCGGCAAGCGCGCGATGTTCAGGCAAAAGCGCGAGGGTCTCGATGAATACCTCGAAGGCGAGGCCGAGCGCATCGAGTACGACGGCAAGGCCGATCTGATCCGCTTCATCGATCGCGCGGTGATCCGGCGCTACCGCGGATCGGTGCTGGCCGACGAGACCGCCGGCAGCACGATCATCTACAACAACGTGACCGAAACGGTCAGCGTCGAGGGCGGCTCCACGGCCGCCACACCCAACAACCCGAGTGGACGTGTGCGCACCGTGCTGACGCCGCGCGACCAACCCGCCGCGCCGGATGCCAGCGCCTCGCAACCCGGCATCGCCCTCAAGCCCAGCACGGCTCTGGGCGGAACCCGTTGAGCGCCGACCTGGCGAACACGCCGGTCGTGCACCGGCTGACCGCCACCGGTCTGAAAAAGCGCTACGGCTCGCGCTACGTCGTCGAAGACGTGCACCTGTCGGTCGATGCCGGCGAGGTGGTCGGCCTGCTCGGCCCCAATGGCGCGGGCAAGACCACCAGCTTCTACATGATCGTGGGCCTGGTGCGCGCCGACGCCGGCGAGATCACCATCGAGGGACAGCGCGTCGACCGGCTGCCCATCCACCGGCGCTCGCGCATGGGGCTGTCGTACCTGCCCCAGGAAGCGTCCATCTTTCGCAAGCTCAACGTCGAGGAAAACATCCGCGCGGTGCTCGAGTTGCAGCTGGATGCCAACGGCAAGCCGCTGCGCGCAGCGCAGATCGACGAGCAGCTCGAAGCGCTGCTGCGCGACCTCAGCATCGAGAAACTGCGTGACTCGCCGGCGCTGTCGCTGTCGGGCGGTGAACGCCGGCGCGTCGAGATCGCACGCGCGCTGGCCACCCAGCCCCGCTTCATCCTGCTCGACGAGCCGTTTGCCGGCGTCGATCCGATCGCCGTGATCGAGATCCAGCGCATCATCAGTTTCCTCAAGTCGCGTGGCATCGGCGTGCTCATCACCGACCACAACGTGCGCGAGACGCTGGGCATTTGCGACCGCGCCTACATCATCAGCGAAGGCCGGGTGCTGGCCGAAGGCACGCCAGACGAGATCGTGGGCAACCCCGACGTGCGCAAGGTCTACCTCGGCGAAAACTTCCGCATGTAAGGCGCGACGATGAAGCCTTCGCTGCAAGTCCGGCTATCGCAGCACCTGGCCCTCACGCCGCAGTTGCAGCAGTCGATCCGGCTGCTGCAGTTGTCCACCCTGGAGCTGCAACAAGAAGTCGAGCAGATGCTCGACCAGAACCCGTTCCTCGAAAACGAGCTCGAGGGCGCTGCGGCCTTCGAGCCGCTGGCCGAGCGTTCGTCCGTGGCCGAGCGGGTGGCCGAGCGCGACACCGAGCGCGCCGACACCCCCGCCGAATCGAGCGCCGAAGGCGGCGACGACGCGCCGGGCATGGACAGCACCGATTTCGGCACCACCGAGCGCGACGACTGGGAAAACGGCACCGAGCGCGACGACTTCGACGGCATCCGCGAAACCCCGAGCAAGAGCGCCGGCAACGCCGAGAGCGACGACTTCGATCCGCAAGAACGCAACCACGTGGGCATCAGCCTGCGCGAGCACTTGCGCGCGCAACTGCTCGGCATGCGCTTGTCGCTCGAAGACGCCGCCGCCGTCGAGGTGCTGATCGAGTCGCTCAACGACGACGGCTACCTGGCTGACAGCCTCGAGGAAATCGCCGCATCGCTGGCCGGCGACGATGCACAGCAGCTCGAGCTCGTGATGGAGCGGCTCGGCTGCGCGCTGAAATGGCTGCAAAACCTCGAGCCCACCGGCGTGGGTGCACGCGATCTGCCGGAATGCCTGGTGCTGCAGTTGCGCCAGCTGCCGCGCAGCGAAGCGCAGCTGATCGCCATCATGATCTGCAAGCAGCACCTCGAGCTGCTCGCCAAGCGCGACCTCAAGAAGTTGATGGCCATGACCGGCGCCGACGACGAGCTGGTCAAGCGCGCGCAAACCCTGATCGTCGCGCTCGAACCCAAGCCGGGGCGCCCGTTCTACCCGGCCGAAGCCAACATCGTCGTGCCCGACGTGATGGTGCTGAAGTCCGGCCGCAACTGGAAGGTCGTGCTCAACCCCGACGTGATGCCCAAGCTGCGCATCAACGACCTCTACGCGCAGGCGATCCGTCAGGGGCGTGGTGCCGGCGCCAACGGCAACCACGCGGGCCTGAGCCAGCGCCTGCAGGAAGCGCGCTGGTTCATGAAGAACATCCAGCAGCGCTTCGACACCATCAAGCGGGTGTCGCAGGCCATCGTCGAGCGGCAAAAGAATTTCTTCACCCACGGCGAGATCGCCATGAAGCCGCTGGTGCTGCGCGAGATCGCCGACGAGCTCGGCCTGCACGAATCGACCATCTCGCGGGTGACCACGGCCAAGTACATGGCCACCGTGTTCGGCACCTTCGAGCTGAAGTACTTCTTCGGCTCGTCGCTCAACACCGATGCCGGCGGCAACGCCTCGAGCACCGCGGTGCGCGCACTGCTCAAGCAGCTGGTCGCCGCGGAGAACCCGCTCAAGCCGCTGTCCGACAACCAGCTCAGCAAGATGCTCGAAGAACAAGGCATCCAGGTCGCGCGCCGCACCGTGGCCAAGTACCGCGACGCCTTGAAGATCGCCCCGGCGACGCTGCGCAAGGACATGTGATCGGCGTGCGGCGCCGACCCCCGAAGCCGCTCCACCCCTTTTAGAAGAGTCGCATGACCGCTCCATTTTTTCTGCCCTGCGCCGCTGGCGTCGAAGCCCTGCTCACCGCCGAGGTGCAGCGACTGCTGCCCCACACCGAGGTGCACACGCTGCGCGGCGGCGTGGCGCTCGACGGCGAGCCCACCGATGTGATGTTGCTCAACCTCGAGTTGCGTCTGGCCCAGCGCGTGCTGGTCGAAGTGGCCGAGGGCGAGTACCGCGACGAGCAGTCGCTCTACGAGCTCGCCGGCACGGTCGACTGGACGCAATGGATCACGCCGCAACACACCTTGCGCGTGGACACCACCGCCACGCGCTGCCCGCTGCGCAGCTTGAACTTCGCCGCGCTGCGCATCAAGGACGCGGTGTGCGATCAGCTGCGTGAAGCCACTGGCGAGCGCCCGAGCGTGGACATCCGCGAGCCCGATCTGGCGCTGGTGCTGCACCTCGGCCCCGAGCGCGCCGCGCTGTACGTCGACACCTCGGGCGAGCCGCTGTTCAAGCGCGGCTGGCGCGAAGACAAGGGCGACGCCCCGCTGAAGGAAACGCTGGCCGCCGCGATGCTGGCCGCCGCCGGCTGGCAGGGTCGCCCTGAGGCGGGCGGCGCCCTGCACGACCCGTGCTGCGGCTCGGGCACCATCGCCATCGAGGCCGCACAGATCGCCTGCGGCATCGCGCCCGGCCTCAAGCGTCGCTTTGCGTTCGAGCGGCTGCTGCCGTTTTCGAGCGCCGAGATGCGCGGTGCGCTGCAACGCCTGCGCAGTCACGCGCAAGCCCGCATCCACGCCTCGGCGGTGCCGATCTTCGCCAGCGACGTGTCGTTTCGCATGGTCGATTTCGCGCGCCGCAACGCGCAGCGCGCCGGCGTCGAAGCGGCCATCGTCTTCAATGGCGGCGACGCCCTCGAGCGGCAGGCCCCCGCGCTGCCTGACGATCTGCCCGGCACGCTGATGCTCAACCCGCCCTACGGCGAACGCATCGAAGTGGCCGGCAAGGCCGCCCCCGGCGCGGCACGCCCGCACGGCGATGGCGGCAACCGCGAACTGCCCGAAGACTTCTTTGCCCGCCTGAGCGCGCACTGGAAGCGCGCCTACACCAGCCACCCGGCCGGCTGGACGGCTTATGTGCTCAGTCCCGACATGAAGCTGCCCAGCGCCATGCGACTGAAAGAAGCGCGCCGCACGCCGATGTGGAACGGTCCGATCGAATGCCGGTTGTTCCGCTTCGATCTGGTGGCCGGCTCGATGCGCAGCGACGGCGCGACGCGCTGAAGCGGCTCAGCGCGCGCCGGCCTGCAGCCCCAGAGCCGCCAGCACCGCCAGCGGCGCGGTGTCGGCGCGCAGCACGCGCGCACCCAGCGACAGCGGCTCGAAGCCGCACTGCAGCGCGGCACTTTCCTCGGCCTCGGACAAGCCGCCCTCGGGGCCGCTCAGGAACACGAAGCGCTGGCCGGGCGGCGTGACTGCCGGCTGCCAGCCGCGACCTTCGCGCAAGCTGAGCACCCGGCGCTGGCACGTGCCACCCTCGCCCGGATCGGCCTCGGCCGACTGCCCGCGCAGCCAGTCGCTCAGGCTGCGCACCGCGTGCACCGTGGGCACGCGGGTGCGGCCGCACTGCTCGCTGGCCGCCGTGGCCACCGCCTGCCAGTGCGCCACCTTCTTGTCGGCGCGCTCGCCGGCGAGGCGCAGCACCGAGCGTTCGCACACCAGCGGCTGGATCGCCGCCACGCCCAGCTCGGTGGCCTTTTCGACCAGGCCATCCATGCGGTCATTGGCCGGCATGCCCAGCGCGAGCGTGACATCGAGGCCCAGCTCGCGGCTCACCGCGCGGTGCTCGACCAGCCGCACCGAGACATCGGAGCGCCCCATGTGCTCGACGCTGGCGTGCCACTCGCCGCCGTGCCCGTCGAACAGCGTGAGCTCGTCCCCCGGCTGCAGCCGCAGCACCTGCACATGGCGCGCGCACCCGGGCGGCAAGGCGAAAGGGCCGCCGGCCGCGAACGGCGCCAGCGGCGACGGCACGAAAAAGCGGGGTGCCATGGGCTTCAGCGGTGCGCGCGCAACTCGCGCCGCAAGATCTTGCCGACGTTGGACTTGGGCAGCTCGGTGCGGAACTCGATCTCGCGCGGACGCTTGTAGCCCGCCAGATTGGCCTCGCAATGGGCCAGCACCGCCGCTTCGCTCAGCTGCGGGTCGCTGCGCACGATGACCAGCTTCACGCTTTCGCCGGTCTTCGCGTCGGGCACGCCCACAACGGCACATTCGGCCACGCCACTGAGCTGCGAGACCACTTCTTCAACCTCGTTCGGATAGACCTTGAATCCGCTGACGTCGATCATGTCCTTCTTGCGGTCGATGATCTTGAAGTAGCCGCGCTCGTCGACCAGGCCGATGTCGCCGGTGCGAAAGTAGCCGTCGGCCGTCATCACCTGAGCGGTCTCGTCGGGGCGCTGCCAGTAGCCGGCCATCACCTGCGGTCCGCGGATGGCGATCTCGCCCGCGGTGCCCGGCGGCACCTCGTGGCCTGCATCGTCGAGCAGCGCCATCTCGGTGTTGGACACCGGCAGCCCGATGGTGCCGGTGAAGCGCTCGCTGTCGACCGGGTTGCAGCTCGCCAACGGTGAGGTCTCGGACAGGCCGTAGCCCTCGACGATCGGGCAACCGGTTTTCTGCAGCCACAGCGCCGCAGTGGCCGACTGCACCGCCGCGCCGCCGCCCACCGAGATGATCAGGTGGCTCCAGTCGACGCGCCGGCAATCGGGGTGGCTGGCCAGCGCCTTGAACAGCGTGTTGACCGCCGGGAAGCTGTGGAAACGCTCGCGGGCGATGTCCTTGAGCAGCGAGTGGAGATCGCGCGGGTTGACGATCAGGATGTTGCAGCCGCCCAGCCGCAGGTTGAGCATCATGTTGGTGGTGAAACCGAACACGTGATACAGCGGCAGCGCGCTCACCGTCACCAGTGGCTCGCCGGGGGCCAGCTTCTTCAGGGCCGGCCCGTACCAGGCCTCCGACTGCAAGATGTTGGCCACCAGATTGCGGTGCAGCAGCACCGCGCCCTTGCTCACACCGGTGGTGCCGCCGGTGTACTGCAGCACCGCGATGTCATCGGGGCCCACGCTCACCGGGCGCAGCGTCAGCTGGCGGCCCGCGGCCAGCGCCGCACCCCAGCGCACGGCACCGGGCAGATCGAATGCCGGCACCATCTTCTTCACGCGGCGCACCGCGAAATTGACGATCGCAGCGCGCGGGAACCCCAGCAGATCGCCCAGCGCCGTCACCACGACCAGGCTCAAATCGAGCGCGGGCAGCGCGTGCTGCAGCGTGGTCGCGAAGTTCTCGATCACCACGATGGCGCGCGCGCCCGAGTCCTTGATCTGGTGCTCGAGCTCGCGCGGCGTGTACAGCGGGTTGACGTTGACCACCACGCAGCCCGCACGCAGCACCGCGGCCACCGCCACCGGGTACTGCGGCACGTTGGGCATCATCAGCGCGACGCGGTCGCCCTTGGCGAGGCCGGCACCTTGCAGGTAGGCCGCCAGCGCGCGTGACATCTCGTCGACCTCGCCGAAGCTGAAGCTGCGGCCCATGTAGCGGTAGGCGCAGCGGTCGCGGTACTTGACGAAGCTGTCTTCCATCAAGGCCACCAGCGACGCACAGGCCTGCACGTCGACGTTCTCCGGAACGCCCGGGGGGTACTGCTTGAGCCAGATCTTTTCCATGCGGGTCCGATGGGAGCGAGCGGCCATTTTCCGGCAAGGATCGCCCCAGGCCATCGGGGGATGCGACAGGGGCGCTAAGGAAGGTCCCAGCGCACGCTGAAGGTGAGCTCGTTGCGACCGTGGTCGTGGCGGTAGCTCAGCGCATCGGAAAGTTTGCGCATCATCAGCAGACCCAGCCCTCCCGGCTCGGCCTCGTCCAGCGTGAGCGGCCTGGGCCTGAGCGGCGCGGCCGTCGCGTCAAAGGGCGCACCGCTGTCGCGCACCGTGACCGAGGCCTGGCGCGTCTTCGCGTCGCCGGCCACCTCGAAGCGCAGCCACACGGGGCACGCCAGCGCCTGAGGGCCACCGTGTGCGATGACATTGGCCAGGACCTCGTTGAGGCACAGGTCCAGGCGCAAGATCTGCGGAGCTGGCACGCCTTGCGATTCGCAAGATTGCGCCAGCCAGTCGGAGGCTGGCCGAACGTCATCGTCCACTGGGCGGATGACCAACTCGGTCGACGACGGGATCGCAGCCACGCTGCTCAAGGCGCTTCAGGCCACAGCGGCAGCTTCGGCGGCAGCGTTGTCGGTCAGGATCGGGATCACCGCCCCCAGACCAGCGGCTTGCAGCGTCTCGGCCACGGCCACGTTGTCGCCGACCAGCAGCACCAGACGCCCACCGCGCTGCTGCACGGCCTTGGCGTTGACGATGATCGAACGGATGCCGATCGAGCCCAGGAAGCTCACGCCCGTCAGGTCCACCACGATGCGCAGGTTCGCCGCAGCCGACAGCGCGGCAAACCGGGTGGCGATTTGGTCGGTTCCGGGAATGTCCAGACGCCCGGAGATCGCGATGCGACGCAGGCCGTCGCTGACTTCATGGAATTCGATGGGCATGGCAGTCCTTGGGTTCGGTGGCTCGGCGCAGTTCTGTCGCCTGACGGCGACGGGGGCGCCGGATGATAGTGCGACGCTCAAGTCAGGGGTGTGACAGGCCAGGGCCGGGCACATGCGGCAGGCTCCTGCGTTACTCAATCGCCTTGATCATGTCTTCAACCACCTTCTTCGCATCGCCAAACACCATCATCGTCTTGTCCATGTAGAACAGCTCGTTGTCCAGACCGGCGTAGCCCGAGGCCATCGAGCGCTTGTTGACGATGACGGTCTTGGCCTTGTAGGCCTCGAGGATGGGCATGCCGTAGATCGGGCTGCCCTTGGTGTGCGCGGCCGGGTTCACCACGTCGTTGGCGCCCAGGATGATGGCCACATCGGCCTGACCGAATTCGCCGTTGATGTCTTCCATCTCGAAGACCTGGTCGTAGGGCACCTCGGCCTCGGCGAGCAGCACGTTCATGTGGCCCGGCATGCGCCCGGCCACCGGGTGGATGGCGTATTTCACCGTGATGCCCTTTTCGGTGAGCTTGGCGGCGAGTTCCTTCACCGCGTGCTGCGCGCGCGCCACGGCCAGGCCGTAGCCCGGCACGATGACCACCGTCTCGGCGTTGCCCAGCACGAAGGCCGCATCGTCGGCACTGCCGCTCTTGACCGGCCGCGCCTCGGCCTTGGCGCCTGCGGGCCCGGCCGCCTCGCCGCCAAAGCCGCCCAGGATCACGCTGATGAACGAGCGGTTCATCGCCTTGCACATGATGTAGCTGAGGATCGCGCCCGACGAGCCGACCAGGCTGCCGGCGATGATCAACATCGCGTTGTTGAGGCTGAAGCCAATGCCGGCGGCCGCCCAGCCCGAGTAGCTGTTGAGCATGGACACCACCACCGGCATGTCGGCGCCGCCGATCGGGATGATGATCAGCACGCCCATCACGAAGGCCAGCGCCAGCATCGCGAAAAACGCGGGCCAGCTGCCGGTGAGCATGAAGGTGAACCCCAGGCCCATCATGAGCACCCCGAGCACCCCGTTGAGCAGGTGCTGACCGGAAAACTGCACCGGTGTGCCCAGGAACAACCGGAACTTGTAGCGCCCGCTCAGCTTGCCGAAGGCGATGACCGAGCCGCTGAAGGTGATGGCGCCGATGGCCGCGCCCAGATACAGCTCGAGCCGGTTGCCCGCGGGAATGGGCTCGCCCTTGGCGACGATGCCAAACGCGTGTGGCTCGGCCACGGCCGCCACCGCGATGAACACCGCGGCCAGTCCGATCATGCTGTGCATGAAAGCCACCAGTTCGGGCATCTTGGTCATCTCGACGCGCTGGGCCATCAGCGAGCCCACCGCGCCGCCGACCACCAGGGCGGCCAACACATAAGGCAGGCCGCCCGCCGCGCTGCCCGTGGGCTGGGCGTCGATCAGCTTGACGATCAGCGCGGCGGTGGTCAGCACGGCGATCGCCATGCCGCTCATGCCAAACAGGTTGCCGCGGATCGACGTGGTCGGGTGGCTCAGGCCCTTGAGCGCCTGGATGAAGCACACGCTGGCCACCAGGTACAGCAAGGTCACCAGGTTGAGGCTCATGGGGCGCTCCTGGCGGCCGGGGCCTTCTTGTCCTTCTTGCGGAACATCTCGAGCATGCGCCGCGTGACGAGAAAGCCGCCAAACACGTTGACCGCCGCCAGCGCCACGGCCAGCACGCCCATGGTCTGGCCGAGGACGGTCTCGGTCAGCGCGGCGGCCAGCATGGCACCCACGATGACGATGGCCGACACGGCGTTGGTGACGGCCATGAGCGGCGTGTGCAGCGCGGGCGTGACGGTCCACACCACGTGGTAGCCCACGTAGATGGCCAGCACGAAGATGATCAGGTTGGTGAGGGTGGGCGAAATGATGTCCATCCGGCGGTCTCCAGGTCGGTGGGAGTCAGAACTTGCGAATCTCGGTGATGCGGTTGTGCGCATCGAGCAGCAGCACCTTGGGCTTGTGCTCGGCGACTTCGGCATCGGTCATTGGCGCGTAGGTGCAGATGATCAGCAGGTCGCCGACCTGCGCCTTGCGCGCGGCCGCGCCGTTGAGCGACACCGTGCCCGAGCCCTTGGCGGCCTTGATGATGTAGGTGGCAAAGCGCTCGCCGTTGTTCACGTTGTAGAGCTCGATGCGCTCGAACTCGCGCATGTCGGCCTGCTCGAGCAGGTCGCTGTCGATGCCGCACGAGCCCTCGTAGTGCAGGTCGGCCTCGGTCACCGTGGCGCGGTGCAGCTTGGCACGCAACATCATGCGTGCGCTCATGTGCGCAGCACCTTGGCGCCATGCGTCATCAGGCAGGCGGCCACGATGTCGTCGTCCATCGGGACGTGCAGCGTGCCTTCCTTGCTGATCACCAGCTTGAGGAAGTCCAGCACGTTGCGCGCGTACAGCGCCGACGCATCGGCGGCCACCCGCGCGGGCAGGTTGGTTTCGCCCACCAGGGTCACGCCATGCACCACCACCGTCTGGTCGGCGCGCGACACGGTGCAGTTGCCACCCAGACCATCGGCGCCCCGGCCGGCGGCGATGTCGACGATCACCGAACCGGGCTTCATCGACTTGACCATGTCCTCGGTGATCAGCGTGGGCGCCGCGCGCCCCGGGATCAGCGCGGTGGAAATCACCACATCGGCCGCAGCCACGCGCTTGGCCACTTCGAGCTTTTGCCGGTCCAGCCAGCTTTGCGGCATCGGCCGCGCGTAGCCGCCCACGCCCACGGCCGCCTCGCGTTCCTCGTCGGTCTCGCAGGGCACGTCGATGAACTTCGCGCCGAGCGACTCGACCTGCTCCTTGACGCCCGGACGCACGTCGCTGGCCTCGATCACCGCGCCCAGCCGCTTGGCCGTGGCGATCGCCTGCAACCCGGCCACGCCCACGCCCAGGATCACCACGCGAGCGGCCTTCACCGTGCCGGCGGCGGTCATGAGCATCGGAAAGAAGCGCTGGTACTCGTTGGCCGCGATCATCACGGCCTTGTAGCCGGCGATGTTGGCTTGCGAGCTGAGCACGTCCATGCTCTGAGCACGCGTGGTGCGCGGCGCCGCCTCGAGCGCAAACGCCGTCACGCCGGTGGCGGCCAGGCCTTGCAGGCCGGCGGCATCGAACGGGTTGAGCATGCCCACCACGGCGGCGCCGCTTTTGAGCAGGGGCAGTTCGTGGGCCTGGGGCGTGCGCACCTTGAGCACCAGTTCGCAGCCGAAGGCGCCCGCCGCATCGGCGATCTCGGCGCCGGCTGCGAGGTAGGCCTCGTCGGTGATGCTCGCGGCGAGGCCGGCGCCCGACTCGATGCGCACCGTGTGCCCCTGCGCCTTGAGCTTCTTGACCGTCTCTGGTGTGACCGCCACGCGCGTCTCGCGCGCCGTGGTTTCAAGTGGAACCCCTATGTGCATGGGTGCGTACTCCGTCCGTTGGGGCGCACACGTTGCGCGAGCCCTGAATGCAGCAAAGCCGCGCAGCTTACACAACCCGGCGTCCCCGCGCTTCGGAGGATGGGCCGCCGCTACCATCGGCGCCCATGAGCAATCGCTGGACCCCCCATGTCACCGTGGCCGCAGTGATCGAGCGCGACGGCCGCTTTTTGCTGGTCGAGGAGCACACGCCCGAAGGCCTGCGGCTGAACAACCCGGCCGGCCACCTCGACCCGGCCGAGTCGCCCGAACAAGGCGTGGTGCGTGAAGTGCTGGAGGAAACCGCCTGCGTGTTCACGCCGCAATCGCTGGTGGGCGTGTACCTCGGGCGTTTTCAGCGCCCGTCACGCGACGAGGACGTCACCTACTTGCGTCTGGCGTTCGCCGGCACGGTGGGCGATCCCCTGCCCGACCACGCGCTCGACGACGGCATCGTGCGCACGCTGTGGATGACGCTGGCCGAGCTGCGCGCGTGCCCCGAGCGGCATCGCAGCAGCATGGTGCTCAAAAGCATCGAGGACCACGTGGCCGGGCGGCGTCATCCGCTCGATCTGCTGCACACCGACCTGAGCGTGTACCAGCCGGAAATCAAGGCATGAGCACCACGCGGCGGCGTGTGGTCGTGGGCC
>CAIVGK010000090.1 GCA_903905475.1 uncultured Burkholderiales bacterium
CGGCTCGCCGCGCTGATCGGGCACGCGGGCAAAGTGGCGGTGATGCAGGGCTGTCCCACAGCGCCCAACCACAAGCAACGCTGCGACGCCCAGCTCGCTGTGCTGGCGCGGTATCCGGGCATCACGGTGGTCGACGGCGGCTGCGACAACGACGACATCGACACGGCCCTGGCGCAGGCCTCAGCCGTGCTCGAGCGGCATGCCGACCTGCGCGGTTACCTGTGTTGCGATGCCTCCGGCCCCATCGGCATTGCAGCGGCCATCAAGCGCGCGGGCAAGGCCGGCGCGGTGAAGGTGGTCGGCATGGACTCGATCCGGCCCATCCTCGAGGCCATCAAGGAAGGCCTGATCGACTCCTCGTCAGCGACCATTCCACTCATGCAGGGATCGATGTCGGTGCTGATGCTGTGGCAGGCCTCCATCGGCGTGCGCATCCCGCAGGCCATCGACACGGGCATCGAGGTCATCACGCAGGACAACGTGGACCGCTACCTGGCCGCGGCCGACTGAGGCGGCGGCCCAGTGCGCGGTTGGCGATTCGCGCAGAGGCACCTGTCCGTGCCGAACGTGGCGCAAGGCGCCGGCCGTTCGTTCTAGCGATCAGCAAAGCGCCAGGGGGCGCCGCGGCCGGCTGTGAAAAATCACCCCGGCCTGACCGTCATGCTCAGACGGCCCAGGCCGTCCGCCACGGCGTAGGTGATGTTCTGGCCGAAATTGCGGATGAGCAGCAGGGGGAGTTCGTCCACATGATTGCCCGCCTCCAGGACGTTGCCGACGCCCGCCGGTGAGGCAAACGACAGTTCGACGTCGCCGTTTTTCTCGGAGTATTCGATGTCGATGTTGAGTGCACCCTTGAACAGCGTGGGCACATGCAAGTGCAGCAGCTCCTCGACGAGCAACAGCACGTTGTGCCGTGTCCCGCGCGCCAGCATGTGTTTCTCGCAGAAGCCCTCGATTTCGGCGTTCATGCCATAGAAGTCAAATTCGGCCGAATCAATGCGGTGCGTGAAACTGCGGATGCGGTTGATGAACGCGCGCGTTCGCGGTTTGCTGGGGTGGCTGAAGATCTGCTCGGGCGTGCCTTCTTCGTAGATCAGGCCTTCGTCCATGTAGAACACCCGGTTGGAAACATCGCGGGCGAAGTCCATCTCGTGGGTGACGATGACCATGGTCATGCCTTCTTTCGCCAGCCGGCGTATGACCGACAGCACCTCGCTGACCATCGTGGGGTCGAGAGCCGACGTGGGCTCGTCGAACAAGATGACCTCGGGTTCCATCGCCAGGCAGCGTGCGATGGCCACGCGTTGCTTTTGCCCCCCCGAGAGCTCGTCCGGAAAGGCGTCCGCCTTGCCGGCCAGACCCACCAGCTTGAGCATGTCGTGTGCCTTGGCCTGCGCGCTGGCGCGGTCAAGACCCTTGAGTTTCATGGGCGCGAGCGTGAGGTTGTCGAGCACGTTCAGGTGGGCGAACAGGTTGAACGACTGGAACACCATGTTCATTTTTTGACGCACACGCGGCACGTCCGTCTTCGGGTCGAGCACGTTGGTGTCGTCGATGTGGATGCTGCCGCCCGAGGGTTCGTCGAGCAGGTTCAGGCAGCGCAGGAAGGTGCTTTTGCCGGTCCCCGACGGACCAATGATCGATATGACCTCCCCCTTGCGGATTTCGGCGCTGATGTCTTTGAGGACAACCAGGTCGCCCCAGCGCTTGGAAAGATGTTCGACGCGGATCATGACGAAACTCCTGTCAGGCGCTTGCGTTTCGGATCGGTGGCGCGTTCCAGGTATTCCAGCGACTGCATGAGCAGCCAGGAAATGATGAAGTACAGCACCGCGACCATCACCAGCGGAAAGAACGCATCGAAGGTGCGGCTGCGAATGATGTCGCTCGCCTTGGTGAGGTCTTCCACCGCGATGTAGCCAACGATCGAGGTCATCTTCACCATGGACAGGAACTCGCCCTTGTAGACCGGCAAGATGCGCTGCACGGTCTGCGGCATCACGATGTTCACGAAGGTGCCGAGCCGGCTGAAGCCCATGGCGACGCCGGCTTCGGTCTGGCCACGGTCTATGCCCTGGACGCCGGCACGGAAGATCTCCGCGACATAGGCCGCGAAATTCATGCCGAAGGCGACCACCGCCACGAACACCGGTGAGATGTTCACCGAGCCGAACACCACATAGAAGATGAGCATCAACAGCACCAGCACCGGCGTGCCACGCATGATGGCGATGTAGATGCCGGCGGGCGAGTTCAACCAGACCTTGGGGGACATGCGCATGAAGCACACCAACGCCCCCAGCACCGTGCCCAGCAGCGTGGCGAGGATGGAGATGACCACCGTGGTCTGCAGTCCGTTCAGGATGAGCAGATAGCGCTTCTCGTGGAGGATGTTGCTGCGAAAGCTGTCTGCAAGGCGGTCGAGCATCCCGGGGTCGGGGCCGGCCCCGGCGGCCGCCGGTGCCGCTGCGGCGGCGTCGTAGCCGGCGATGCGACTCTTCAGGGCGTAGGCTTTCACTGCCACCTCGCCGTAGGAGTCGGAGAAGCCGATGCGCAGCAGACGTTCCGGCGTCACGAACAGCCCGATGATCATGTCGACCTTGCCGCTCGCCACGGCGGAGATCAGACCGCCGAATTCCATGTCCAGGAGCTGCACTTCACGCCCGCTGAACGCGCCGAATCGTTTGACGATCTCCACATCAATTCCGACGATTTTGTTGTCCTGAATGAACTCGAAGGGGGCGCCGCCGGTGCTGGTGATGCCCACGCGCAGGACCTTGCCGTCCTGACGGTTCGCGATCTCGGGCATCTTCCAGTCACGCTGGGTGATCCAGCGGGTGAAGATGTCCTTGAGCGTGCCTTGCGCCGTCATCTGGGCCAGGAAGACATTGAACTGTTCGGTCAACTGGCCGTTGGCCTTGTTGAATCCGACGGCGAACGGCAAGACGAACAAGGGCTCCGGGAACATGGCCAGACTGGGGTCGTCACGGATGATTTCCACCAGGCTGCCCTCATCGACAAGGGCCACGTCGGCCTTGGCCGTCTTGACGGCCACGGTGGCGTCGGTGCCAGACGCAAAGCGCAAGACGGTGGCCTGGGGGTAGGTCTTGGTGGCAAACGACTCCTGGGCCGAGCCCTGAAGCACCGCGATGCGCAGCCCGTTCAGGTCGGTGCCAGACGTCAACTGGCGCGCACCGCCAGCGCTGCGCGCGGTGTCGGCCGCCGCCGGCTCCGCGAGCGCAGGACTGACAATGTTGCGGGCAAGCGCAAACGCCTTGGTGCCCATCTGGTAGTACGGATCACCAAAATCCACCTGCTTTTTCCGCTCGTCGGTCACAGAGATGGAGGCGATGACGAAGTCCACCTTGCCACTCGCCACGGCGGCAATCAGCGCGCCGAATTCCATGTTCAG
>CAIVGK010000091.1 GCA_903905475.1 uncultured Burkholderiales bacterium
CCGGCCGAGGCCGTGATCAGCAGCAGCAGCAGCGCGACCGACGCCAGCTTGGGCAAGCCGACCGTGGCCCAGCCGTAGCTCAGGAGGGCGATGGCCGAGCACGTCAGCATGCCGTGGACCTTCGACAACAGCATGGGCGGGCCCGCATCCTTCGCGAAACGGAACACCGCCATCACGAGGCCGAAGGCGGCAGCGGCGGCGAGCAGCCAGGTCGCGGTGCGAATCAGGTGGGCAGGTTCCATGGGGGGCAGTGTCGCCGACCCGGGTAGTAAACTGCGCGCCCTTCCTCCCGACCCCTCCACTGGCCACCATGTTGCACGGGTCACCCAGCCCGGGCGTTGCCGGTTCGGAACTCACCCGCCTTTTGGCCCGCTTTGCGGGCGCACCACCGGGCGATGCACGTCCGGCTTTCGCTGAGCGCCTGGGCCATTGGCTCAAATGGACCGACGCCGCCTTGCTGAGTGCAGCGCTGAACACCGGCGTGCCGACGCCTGTCCGAGGCCGTGTGGCTGCGCCGGGGACCGAGGAGGCCGACTTCCAGCGCGTGCGCGCGACGCTCGAGGCGTCCATCGCGGCCGGCCCGCGCGAAGCCACAGCCGGTGCGATCGACTTTGGTCCGTACCGCCGCCACTGCATCGATCAGCAGCAGGCGATGGACGCGGCCATCGGCGCGCTGCGCCAGCGGCTGCGCGAGGCGCTGTCGCGGCGCTCGAGCGAGTTGGCACGACTGGCCGCCATCGACGCGGTGATGGACCAGACCCTGGCTGCGCGCGAACGCGGCCTGCTCGGCTTGGTGCCGCTGAGGCTGCGCGAGCACTTCGAGCGGCTGCAGCGGGCCGCGCCCGTTGATGGCGACGGGGCCGCCACGTTGCGTGACGACCTGGACCGCGTGCTGCGCGCCGAACTGGCGCATCGGCTGCTGCCGGCCCAGGGCCTGCTGGACACCTTGAACACTCACCCACCGACATGAACCGATCTCTCCACCACGCCGCCTTCGCCGTGGGCCTGCTCGTCATCGTCTGGGTGGGGGCCGGCTACGTGCCGGGCAACCCGCTCGCGCTGGCGCTGGTGGTGCTCATCGGCGGCTTTTTCGTGATGGGGTCGATGGAGTTGCGCCGCTTCCAGCAGGCCACCCGTGGCCTGGCGCACGTGCTCAGCGCCACGACCGAAGCGCCGGATGACCTGCGCACCTGGCTGGCGCGCTTGCCGGCCGGCTTGCAAAACGCCGTGCGGCTGCGTGTGGAAGGCGAGCGCGTCGCGCTGCCCGGCCCGGCGCTCACGCCGTATGTCACGGGCTTGCTGGTGCTGCTGGGCATGCTGGGCACCTTTCTCGGCATGGTCGTCACGCTGCGCGGCACCGGCATCGCGCTGGAAAACGCCACCGACGTCGAAGCCATTCGCGCCTCGCTGGCCGCGCCGGTCAAGGGCTTGGGGCTGGCTTTCGGCACGTCGGTGGCCGGGGTGGCGGCCTCGGCGATGCTGGGGCTGATGTCGGCGCTGTCGCGGCGCGAGCGTCAACGAACGGCGCAGCAGCTCGATGCGCGCATCGCCACGACCTTGCGGGTGTTTTCACGCGCCCACCAGCGCGAGGAATCGCTGCGCCTGATGCGCGTGCAGGCCGAGGTGCTGCCCGCGTTGGTCACCCAGATGCACGCGCTGGTCACGCACATGGAACGCCAGGGCCAGGCGCTGCAAGACCGGCTGCTGGCCAGCCAGGCGCAGTTCCAGGGCGAGGCGCAGCGCGCCTACACGGGGCTGGCCGAGTCGGTTGACCGCTCGCTCAAGACCAGCCTGAGCGAGAGCGCGCGGCTCGCCGGTGCGGCGATCGAGCCAGCCGTGCTGTCGACGATGGCCGGCCTGGCCCGCGAGAGCGCCACGCTGCGCGAGGCCTTGAGCGCCGCCGTGCAGCGCCAGCTCGACGGCGTGACGGCGCGCCTGGACACCAGCACCACCACGCTGGCCGAGCGCTGGCAGGCGGCGCTGGCCGACCAACAGCGTCACAACCAGTCGGTCACGCAGGGGTTGCTCGATGGCTTCGAGCAGCACAGCGCCGCGCTGCTGCGCAGCGTGGCCGAAGCGCACACCGCCATGGACGCTGCGGCCGCCGCGCGCGAGCACGGCCGCATGGGCGCCTTCCACGACGGCCTGGCCACGATCACCGCCACGCTGCAGCGTCAGGCCGAGCACGACGGTGAGGCCGCGGCCGAGCGCCAGCAGCGCATCTGCACGACGCTCGAGCACACCGCGCAGTCCATCACCGCGCAGGCCGAAGCGCACGCCCGCGCCACCATCGCCGAGATCACCCAGCTGGTGGAAGCCGCCGCGGCCGCGCCGCGCGCCGCAGCCCAGGTCATCGGCGAGTTGCGCAGCGCGCTCAGCGACAGCTTGCTGCGTGACAACGCGGCGCTCGACGAACGCAACCGCCTGATGACCACGCTGGGCGGCCTGCTCGACGCGGTCAACCACGCCAGCACCGAGCAGCGCAGCGCGATCGACGCGCTGGTGCATGCCACCACCGACGTGCTCGACCGCGTGGGCGCGCGCTTCGCGCACACGGTGGAGGCCGAGTCGCGCACGCTGCAAAGCGTGGCCGCGCAGGTCACTGGCAGCGCGGCCGAAGTGGCCAGCCTGGGCGAGGGCTTCGGCCTGGCCGTGCAGCTGTTCAGCCGCGCCAGCGAGCAGCTGATGGCGCAGCTGCAGCGCATCGAGTCGGCGCTGGGCCACTCGATGGCGCGCAGCGATGAGCAGCTGGCCTACTACGTGGCGCAAGCGCGCGAAATCATCGACCTGACGCTGGGCTCGCAAAAGCAGATCGTTGACGACCTGCAGCAACTGGCCAAGACCTCCACGCTCGCCTCGGGCGTGGCCGGCGCGGCATGACGCACGACGATCTCGATGAGGCCGGCGAAGCCAGCGCGCCCGTGTGGGCCGTGTTCGGCGACCTGATGGCCGGGCTGCTGGGCGCCTTCGTGCTGATCCTGGTGTGCGCCGTGGGCTTGCAGCTCGATCTGGCCGAGCGGCTCAAGGCCGAGGTGCAGCAGCGGCAGGCCGAAGCGCAACGCCTCGCGGCGCTGGAACGCGCGCTGGCCGGCCCGCTGGCGGCCGGGCGCGTGACGCTGGCGAATGGGCGCATCGGCATCAGCGGCAGCGTGCTGTTCGCGCTCAACTCGGCCCAACTGCAGCCCGACGGGCGCCAGCTGCTCAAGACGCTGGCCGCGCCGCTGGTGGTCTATCTGGCCGCGCGCGACGACGTGCTGATGGTCAGCGGCTTCACCGACGACCGCCAGATGCGTGACGGCGGCGGCACCAAGTTCGCCGACAACTGGGAGCTGTCGGCCCAGCGCGCCTTGACCGTCACGCGTGCGCTGATCGAAGACGGCGTGCCGCCGTCAGTGGTGTTCGCCGCCGCCTTCGGCGCCGAGCAGCCGGTGGCCTCCAACACCGACGCCGCCGGTCGCGCGCTCAACCGGCGTGTCGAGATGGCGCCCACGCCGCGGCCCAAGCCGGCGGTGGCCAAACCCGCATGAGCCAGTTCGACGTCGCGGTGGCCATGGCCGGCGCCGGGCAGGGCGGCCACGATGCGTGGGCCGCGCTCGAGGCCTGCCGTGCGAGTGGTGCGGCCCGCACCGATCCGGTGGGGTTTGCCGTCATCGAGGCGCTGGCCCGCCGGGCCGCCGC
>CAIVGK010000092.1 GCA_903905475.1 uncultured Burkholderiales bacterium
CTTGGCCTTGAGCGTGATGGCCGCTGCCGAGGCCTTGGCCTGCACCCGGTTGGCGTTGATGTAGGCGCCACTCGCGTCGGTGATGTAGTCGGTGGTGGTGCCTTCGGCGTTGCTGCCCATGATCACCACCGGGGTGGGCGGAGCCACCGGCACCACCGAGATGTCGACGCTGGCGCTGCTGCTCAGGCCGTCGTCGTCGGTGGCCCGCGCGGTGAGCGTGTAGCTGCCGGCCAGCAGCGGCCCCCAGCTGAACTGGTACGGCGGGTCGACGATGTCGTTGATCAGCGTGGAGCCGCTGAAGAACTCGACGTGCGTGACGCGCCCGTTGTCGCTGGCCAGCGCGCTGACCTCGACTTGCGCCGGCGCGATCAGCACGCTGCCGTTGAGCGGCGCGGTGATGCCGAGCGTGGGCGGCACCAGGGCGGCGTTGAGCACCACCAGCACGTTCGTCGCGTTGTCGTGGCGCACCTTGAGCACGCCGCTCGCACTGTCGTAGGTCCAGCCGGGCGCATTCAGGTCCGCGCGCTGCGGCAGCGCCAGCGCGCCGGCGGTGACGCCTTGCGGCAGCGCAGCCACGCGCAGCACTTCGGTCGACGCCGCGTCGTAGGTGTCGTAGCGGATCGAGTCGGCGGCGTAGGTCACGCTGGTGACCACCGACGACGAGCGCAGCAGGTGGTTCTCGCCGGCCGGCGCCCACTCGGGGAAGGCGCCCATGGCGATCATGAAGTGGCGCACGTAGTCGCCGTGCCCATCGGTGAACCAGAAGTTCACGCCCGCGACCGACTCGCCCGGCCCCTCGTTGACGGTGCCGTTGTCGCGCGCCATGTAGGTCGCCCAGTTGAGCGAGCGAAACGCCTTGTCCTTGGCGATGGCGTCGCCGGTGGCTGCGGCATACAGCGCGTTGACCGCCCCGAAGCGCGAGGTGTGGCTGGCCATCTTGAACATGTAGGCGGTCTGCTCGGAGATCACGCGAGCGCCGTAATACAGCCCCAGGTCGCCGCCGTAGTCGCCGCCGAAGCGCGTTTCGATGTAGTTGATCAGCCCGGCCGCCTTGGTCTTCCAGGCCGCATCGCGTCCGGGGTTCTCGAGCAGGTAGCGCGCGGTCTGCCCGGGGGCGTACTGGTTGAAGTTGGAAAACAGGTTGCGGCTCGGCGGCACGTCCTCGAAGTACTGGTTCCAGCGGTTGTTGGTCATCGGGTAGGTCATCAGCCAGCTCCACACCGCCTGGCGTGCGGTGGTGTAGCCGGCCACGTTGCCCAGGTTCAGCCGGATCAGCTCGTCGAACAGCCGGATCGGCGCGATCACGTGGCTGCCGTAGTCCTCAACGCTGGCGCCGCTTTGCGCATTGACCCGAAAGGGCCATGGCGAACGGCCCGCCGTGGTGTTGCTGCGCAGGTTCTTGAGCAGCGCGTCGGCGCAGGCGATGGCGGCGTCGCGGTAGCGCACGTCGCCGGTGATCTGCCAGAAACGCAGGTAGCCGTGAAAGCCGAGTTCGCCCACCTTGTCGGGCTCGACCACGCCGGCACCTTCGCGCAGCGTGTCGTTGCCGTAGGTGATGGACGAGGCCTTGCCGGTCGACCACGGCACCTTGGCCCAGGTGCTGGTGGCTGGGGTGGTGCCGTACTGCAACTGGTGGTCCAGCAGCGTGCGCACGAGGTCGATCACCGCGCGGTTGCCCGAGTACGCGTAGTACAACGCGGCCGAGTCGGCCAGCATGGCGTTCTTGCCGGCGGGGTTGTTGGGCCAGCTGCTGCCCGCCAACGTGGTGGGCGAGTACTCGGAGTGGGTGAGGATCACCTTCAACCCGTTGGCCGGGTCGAGCGGCATGCGGTTGAGCAGCATGTCCCACGACAGGAAGCTCACGCGGTCGAAGGCGTGGTCTTGCGGCGTGACCCACGACAGCAGCTTGCCGCTGCCATCGACCGACACCAAGTGGGTGTCGAGCGTGACGCCAGGCACCAGCGCCAGCGGCTCGATTTCGCCATCGGCCTCGGCCAGGTCGCTCGTCTCGGGGGTCTCGCGTGGTTCGTCCACGCGGGCGGCCGGTGCACTTTCGGCGGACGCCACGGCTGTCGACGGGGCTTCGGCGGCCAGGGGCGTCCTCAGGACCTGCGCGGGGGCGCTGCCGTCACCGCCGCCACAGGCGGCCATCAAGACAGTCAGCGCGCAGAGCGTTCCTGTCAGTGTCAAGCGCCCAAGGCGCGGAGTGGTCATTGACATGGGGAACCTCCAGTCTCGCGACAGGCTTGGCAGCCGCGTGGCTGCGCATCACCTGAAGGAGTCGATCTTGGAGAGTTCGCTGCGCCGTGCGTTGAGACCCGTCAAGCCTCATGTGCGCTCGGCCGCCATGAGGCCGCGGCAGCCTGCCGGGTGCTACAGGGCGATGAGTTCGGCCGTGCCATCCAGCAGGGGCCGGCACAGGATCTTGTAGCCGTCGGCATCGAAGCCGGCGGCCTGCACATCAAGCTGCTTCGCTTCAGCCGGATCGCTCACGCTGCCCAGGTAGCACCAGTTGCGGATCACGTGGATCTGGCAGTCGTCCTCGAAGCGCTCGACCAGCCCGACCGCCCCGGGGTGCGGCCAGCACGCGATGCGCAGCCGCTGCAGACCCGACAGCAAGCGCTCGTGGTGCGCCTGTGGGGTCTCGTCGCCCCGACACGCCCCGGCGCACTGGTGCAGCATGGCCCGAAAGCACGGCTTGCCGGGTTTGAGCTTTTCAAGGCCGAGTGCGGCGTGGCACAGCCGATGGTCATCGGCGAGTTGGCGCAAACCGTCGAGCGCGGCGTGCCGGCTGGCGTACAGGCCGTACAGGTGCGTCTCGGTCGCGAAGTTCAGGTCCCTCGAATAGACCACGGCCGGTGTGCCTTCGCGCAGGCTCAGCGAGCACAGCTCGCGGCTGCGGCGCAGCTTCTGGTTGAGCAGCGGCTGCTGCTGCTTGATCAGGCGCGACTCGAGCAGCAGCGCCCCGATCTCGCCGGCGGTGCGGATGTGGCTGATGCGGCGGGTCTGGCGCAGCATGCGGGCCTCGTCGACGGTGCGCAGGTGCGACAGCACCCGGCTGCGCAGGTTGACGCTCTTGCCGATGTACAGCGGCAAGTCGCCTTCCTCGCCATGAAATACATACACGCCGGGCGCGTGCGGCAGGTCTTCGATGGCCTCGCGCAGGTGCGTCGGGTACTCGTAGAGCCCCGTCGTGTCGAACTTCGCCCGCCGTGTGCTGGAACTGCGCATCGCTGTGTGAAGCGCCGCAGCGGTCGTGGCGGCACTGGGGTTGGGGCCGGGCCGATGCGGCCCGCCTGGTCAGCCGACGGTAGCAGCTTGCCACGGCCCCCACCGGCCATTCACAGGCGCCACACGTTGAGCCCGCAGCCCTGCAGCGCCGCCGCGTCGTAGCTCGACTTGACGTCGATGAAGCAGCCGTTGCGGATCACCTTGCGGCAGAAGTCGTCGGGGCTCAGCTCGCGGTAGTGCCGGTGGGCGACCGCGGCCACCATGGCGTCGGCACGGGGCAGTTCGTCCCAGGACACCAGCCGGATGCCCAACTCGTGGAGCGCTTCCTCGGCGCTGGCCTCGGGGTCGTGCACGAACACCTCGGCACCGAAGCTCTTCAACTCGGCGACGATGTCCATCACCTTGCTGTTGCGCAGGTCGGCACAGTTTTCCTTGAAGGTCAGCCCGAGCACGTTGACGCGCGCGCCCTTGATGTAGCTGCCGTTGGCGATCATCTGCTTGATGGTCTGCTCGGCGATGTATTTGCCCATGCCGTCGTTGATGCGCCGCCCGGCCAGGATCACCTGCGGGTGGTAGCCCAGCATCTCGGCCTTGTGGGTCAGGTAATACGGGTCGACGCCGATGCAGTGGCCGCCCACCAGACCGGGCCGGAAGTTCAGGAAGTTCCACTTGGTGCCGGCGGCTTCGAGGACTTCCTGGGTGTCGATGCCCACCCGCTGGAAGATGATCGACAGCTCGTTCATCAGCGCGATGTTCAAGTCGCGCTGGGTGTTTTCGATCACCTTGCAGGCCTCGGCCGCCTTGATGCTGCTGCAGCGGTGCACGCCGGGCTCGACGATCATTTCGTACAGCCGTGCGACCTTGTCGAGCGTGTCGGGCGTGTCGCCGGCCACCACCTTCATGACGCGCGTGAGGCCATGCTCGCGGTCGCCCGGGTTGATGCGCTCGGGGCTGTAGCCCACGAAGAAGTCGCGCTGCCAGGTCAGGCCCGAGGCCTGCTCGAGCGCCGGGATGCAGATCTCCTCGGTGGCGCCGGGGTACACGGTCGACTCGTAGACCACGGTGGCGCCCAGGCGCAGGTTCTCGCCGACGGTGCGGCTCGCGAGCAGCAACGGTCCGAAGTCGGGGATGTGCGCCGAATCGACCGGCGTGGGCACCGCCACCAGGATGAAGTCGGCCTCGCGCAGCGCGGCCGGGTCGCTGGTGTAGCTGGCGTGCGTGGCCAGCCGCATGTTCGTCTTGGAGATCTCGCGCGACGGGTCGTCGCCGGTGCGGCACTGCTTGACTTTCGAATCGACGATGTCGAAGCCGATGGTGCGTGTGTGCTTGCCGAATTCGACCACCAGTGGCAGTCCGACATAGCCCAGCCCGATGACGGCCACCGTCACCGGTGTGATGGGTGGCGTCGTGGTTGCAGTCGTGTTCATGCGCGTCCTTGTGGTGTGGGGGTCAGTCGAAGTAGTCGTGGCCGCGTGCGATCGGCGACTCGGGGGCCTTGTTGAGCACCGACATGACGACGGGGCAGTCTTCGAGCATCGCGAAGGCCTGGGCCACCGAGCTGCTCGGCGTGCGCGAGGCCTCGACGACCATGACCACCTGTCCGACGCGCGAGGCCAGCACCTGCGCCTCGCTGGCCACCAGCAGCGGCGGAACGTCGAAGACCACGATGCGGTCCGGATCCCTCGAGACCAGCGTCATCAGCAGCGATTCCATGGCGCGGCTGGCCAGCATCTCGGTGGACAGCGGGTGCGGCGACCCCGACGACAGCAGCGACAGCTTGGGCACGTTGGTGGGCACGATCAGGCTTTCCACGTCGAGGTCATCGCGTGTGAGCACGTCGAGCAGTCCGAGCTCGGCGCGCACGCCCAGTCGGCTGAGCAGGGTCGGGCGGATCACGTCGGCATCGACCAGCAGCACCGAGGTGTCGACCTCGGCCGCCAGGCTCATCGCGAGGTTGGTGGCGACGAAGGTCTTGCCTTCGCCCGGCAGCGCGCTGGTGACCATGATCAGCGTGGCGCGCTGCACCGGCGAGCGGCGCTGGCGGGCGTTCATCAGCAGCGGTCGCTTGATCTGCCGGAAGCTCTCCGACATCTCCGAGCGTCGCGACAGCGAGACGAGCTGGCCGCGGCGCTCGAGCTCGGCCAGATCGATCTGGGCCAGCACCGGTGTCACGGCGCTGCGGCTGGCGCGCATCTGCGTTTCGACTTGCGCCAGCGTGGGCGCCGGGCGCGGCCCGCTGGGTCTGGCGCTGGAAGGCAGCGTGGCCACGACGTTGTCGGCGTTCTTGATGGTGTCCATGGCGTCTTTCAGTTCAAAGGGGGAGTCAAGGCGATCCAGGCCAGCCACAGCGCCTGCAACGCGACCAGCGCCGTCAGCGCGGCGGCGAAACGCTGCTGGTCCTGGCGCTGCGCGAAGCGGCTTTCGGGGGTGGCCAGCACGCACACGGTGCCCAGCACCGGGCGTCCGGTCAGCCGGCGCAGGGTCGACGCCTCGACCACGGTGGGCGACATGAAGTCGACCAGGATCGCCACGCCCAGACCCACGGCGATCGACAGCGCCACGGCCATGGCTGCCAGGTGCAGCCGCGACGGGAACACCGGCACGAGCGACACCCGCGGTGGCTCGACGACCCTGAACTCGGTGAGCTGCGACGACTCGTCGAGCTTCACGCCGAGCGCAGCCGACTCGCGGCGCGCGACCATCGAGTCGTAGGTGGTGCGCACGATCTCGTGGTCTCGGTTGAGCTGCGCGTGCTCGGCCTCGACCTGCGGCAGCCGCGCCGCCAGGGCGCGCAGCTCGTCGAGTTGCGCGGCTTGCGTGGCGCGCTGCGTTTGCAGCGAGACCGCCCGTGATTCGGCCTCGGCCAGCGCCAGGCGCAGCTGCTGCCGCGAGGCCCAGGCGGCATCGCTGCTCGCGCGAATCCTGGGTCGGGCCTGCGGTGCGGGCGTTTGGCGCGACTCGGCATCGAGCTGCTCGATGAGGTGCCGTGTGGCGATCACGTCGGGGTGCTCGTCGGTGTAGCGCCCGAGCAGCTCGTCGAGGTGCTTGCGCTGATCTTGCAGCCGCACATCGACTTCGCTGGGCGGCTCGGCGTGCACGCCGTCAGCTAGCGCCGAGCCTTCGAGCCCGAGTTCGCGCCGGTAGGCGTCGCGTGTGTGCTGCGCGGCAAACAACTCGGCGTTGAGCTTGCTGACTTGTTCGCTGAGCATCGAGATGCGGCTGAAATAGTCTTGGTTGCTCACGCCGGACACGCCGAAGTTGCGCACCCTGAAATCCCTCAGCCGCGCCTCGACCTCGGCGAGCTTGCCCTGGTAGGCCTCGATCTGCGTTTCGATGAAGCGGCCCGCCTCCTGCGAATCGGCGTGCTTGGCGCGCGCGCCGGCATGCACGAACAGATCCAGCGTGGCTTCGACCAGCCGCTGCGCCCCATCGGGGCTGCTGCCGCGGTAGCTGATGTCGTAGAGGTTGCCCGACGGCGTGGGCGTGATGTGGATCTGACGCATCAGGCTGGACACCAGCGCGTCGGTGTAGTGCGGGTCGGACAGGTCGAACTCGAGTTCGGGCCGCTGCACGAGCAGTTCGATGTTCGGCCGCGAGATCAGCGTGCGAGCCAGCATGCCCACGCGCTGGTCGATGTCGGGCTGATAGGCCAGGTTGGCCATCAGTGGCTTGAGCACCGTTTGGGTGTCCACAAAGATGCGTGCGTCGGCCTCGTAGCGATCGGGCACCGTGGCGATGCCCGCGGCACAGGCGACTGCGGTGAGTGCGGCGACGCTCAGCAGCAGCCAGCGCCGTCTCGAGACGAGCCGTGTCCAGCGCTTGATCTGTTCGCGTTGTTCTTGCAAGACGTGGGTCATGGTGTGAGCTTGTGGTGGGTGGGGCGTCGGAGGTGTTGCACGCTGAAGTTCAGTGGACGTCAGAACAGTTGCCTGCGAGTTGAGTCTTCTCAATCAGCAAACGCGCCGAGCGCGTGCAATGGTTCCCATGGAAGAACGATTGATTTCTGCTTCGGGTGCGGTGTTGCCGGCGACGGACAGCACTCGCGGATCGCCACCGGCCCCAGGGCGTTCGGGCGGCGCTGCCGGCCAGCGGTCCGACATCCTGAGCGCGGCGCGGCGGGCCGATCGCGTGGCGCCGGGCGCGGTGATCGGGATCGATGATTTCCTGCACCAGCTGCACCGCGAGAAGCGGCGTGCCGAGCGCACCCGCACCTCGCTGTCGCTGGCCATGTTCAACCTGGCCGACCGCGACCCGGCCGACACGCTGCAGATCGAGCGGCTGCTCGAGTCGCTGTGTGCCGTCAAGCGCGAGACCGATCTGGTCGGCTACGCCGGCGACGCTCAGGTGGCCGTGCTGTGCCCCGACACCGACGAGCCCGGCACGCGCAGCTTGCTGCGCAAGGTCAGCCACAAGGCCGGTGACCTGCCGTTCGTGATGAGCGTGGCCACCTTCCCCGACGACCTGTTCGACAGCCTGGCGCAAGGCATCGAAGTGCCGCAGGTGTTCGAGCCGTTCATCGCCACCGACGCAGCAGGCCACGAGGCGGGCTACGCGCTCAAGCGCACGCTCGATGTGCTGGGCGCGCTGTTCGCGCTGATCGTGCTGTCGCCGCTGATGCTGGCCGTGGCGCTGGCCGTGGGTCTGGGTTCGCGCGGGCCGATCGTCTTCAGGCAGACCCGCGTGGGCAAGGGCGGCATGCCGTTCACCTTCTACAAGTTCCGCTCGATGGTCAGTGGCGGCAACGACGCGATCCACCGCGAGTTCGTGGCCAACCTCATCAAGACGGCCGCCGATCCTGCGCCGGCCAGCGACGACGCGCCGGTGCTCTACAAGATCAAGGCCGACCCGCGTGTCACGCCAGTGGGGCGCTTCATCCGGCGCACCAGCCTCGACGAGCTGCCGCAGCTGTTCAACGTGCTCAAGGGCGACATGAGTCTGGTCGGGCCGCGCCCGCCGCTGCCCTACGAGCTGGCCCAGTACCAGCCCTGGCACCTGCGCCGCATCCTCACGCTCAAGCCGGGCATCACCGGGCTGTGGCAGGTCGAAGGGCGCAGCCGCGTGAGCTTCAACGAGATGGTGCGCATGGACCTGCGCTACATCCGCGAGTGTTCGCTCGCCACCGACCTGAGCCTGCTGGTGCGCACGGTGCGCGTCGTCTTGCACTGCGAGGGCGCGGTGTAGCCGCGCGTGCCCACAGTGACCCCTTCACCAACCCACTCAGTGCAACCGGACCCCACGGCATGAACATCAACGGCGCCAAGATTCTCGTCACCGGCGGCGCGGGCCTGATCGGCTCGGCCACCATCGATTTGCTGCTGCGCGAGCACGCGCCCGCCCAGATCGTGATCTTCGACAACCTCGTGCGCGGCCGGCTGGCCAATGTCGACAAAGCGCTCGCCGACCCGCGGGTGAGCTTCGTCGAGGGCGACATCGCCGACGCGGCGGCGATCGAGCGCACCACGCGCGGCATGGACGCGGTGATCCACCTCGCCGCGCTGCGCATCACGGCGTGTGCGGCCGAGCCGCGCGAAGCACTCGAGGTGATGTGCGACGGCAGTTTCAACGTGGTCGAGGCCGCGCGGCTGGCCGGCGTCAAGCGCGTGGTGGCGGCCTCGTCGGCGTCGATCTACGGCCTGGCCGACACCTTCCCGACCCGCGAAGACCACCATCCGTACAACAACCGCACCTGGTACGGCGCGAGCAAGGTGATGCTCGAAGGCCTGCTGCGTTCGTACCACTCGATGTACGGGCTGCCTTACGTGGCGATGCGCTACTTCAACGTGTATGGCCCGCGCATGGACATCCACGGCAAGTACACCGAGGTGCTGATCCGCTGGATGGAGCGCATCGCCAACGGCCAGCCGCCATTGATCCTGGGCGACGGCTTGCAGACGATGGACTTCGTCTACATCGACGACGTGGCACGCGCCAACGTGGCGGCGCTGCGGGCCGACTGCGTGGACGAGGTGTTCAACGTGGCCAGCGGCACCGAGACCTCGCTGGGCGAACTCGCCAGCGCCTTGCTCACGGTGATGGACGCGCACGGTCTGGTGCCCGAGCACGGCCCCGAACGCAACGTCAACCCGGTGCCGCGCCGGCTCGCCTCGACCGAAAAGGCCCAGCGGATGCTGGACTTTCGCTCGCGCACCGGGCTGCACGAGGGCTTGAGCCAGCTCGTCGTGTGGTGGCGTGCCAACCGTGCCGAGATGGTGTGCGCATGATTCCGATCGCCAAACCCGTGATGGGCGATGCCGAGGCCGAGGCCGCCGGCCGCGTGATCCGCAGCGGCTGGATCACGCAGGGCCCCGAGGTCGCTGCCTTCGAACGCGAGTTCGCCGACTACGTGGGCGCGCCGCACGCCACGGCGGTGTCGAACTGCACCACCGCGCTGCACCTCGCGCTGATCGCCGCTGGCGTGAAGTCGGGCGACGAGGTCATCACGGTGAGCCATTCGTACATCGCCACGGCCAACGCCATCCGCTATCTGGGCGCGGTGCCGGTGTTCGTCGATGTGGAGCCGGTCACCTTCAACCTCGACGCCACGCAGATCGAGCCGGCCATCACCGCGCGCACCCGCGCCATCTTGTGCGTGCACCAGATCGGCATGCCGTGCGACCTGCGCCACATCCTGCCGATCGCCCGGCGGCATTCGCTGCCGGTGATCGAGGACGCGGCGTGCGCCATCGGCAGCGAGGTGCGCTGGAACGGCGAGTGGGAAAAAGTCGGCGCGCCGCGCGGCGATGCGGCGTGCTTTTCGTTCCACCCGCGCAAGGTCATCAGCACCGGCGACGGCGGCATGATCACCACGCGCCACGCCGAGTGGGATCAGCGCTTCCGGCTGCTGCGCCAGCATGCGATGAGCGTGCCCGACACCGTGCGCCACGGCTCGAGTCAGGTGATCTTTGAGTCGTACCCCGAGGTCGGCTTCAACTACCGCATGACCGACATCCAGGCGGCGGTCGGTCGCGAGCAGTTGAAGCGCTTGCCGTCCATCGTGCCCGAGCGCCGCCAGCTTGCCCGCCAGTACCACGAGCTGCTGGGCGGCAACCATGGACTCGATCTTCCGGTGGAGCCGCCGTGGGCGCGCTCCAACTGGCAAAGCTTCAGCGTGGGCCTGCCCGAGCACCTCGACCAGCGCGTGGTGATGCAGTCCATGCTGGAAGCCGGCGTGAGCACGCGGCGCGGGATCATGTGCTCGCACCGCGAGGTGGCCTGTGCCGATCTGCCGCGCCGCCACGCGTTGCCGAATTCAGAGCGTGCGCAAGACCGGCGCGTGCTGCTGCCGCTGTACCCGGGCCTGTCGCTGGCCGAGCAGCAGCAAATCGCGCAGTCCCTGATCGACGCGTGCAGCCGCGCTGCCGGTGTATCGCCCTCGGCGGCAGCCGCCTGATCGGCGCACGGTGAGTGCCGTCCCCGACCTCACCGCGCCGCGCGCGGTGGCTGCGCAGGCGTCGGCGCCTGCCGTGGTCGCGAGCAGCGAGGGCTACCGCGGCATCCTCAAGGCCACCGCGCTGATCGGCGGTGCGTCGGCACTCAACATCGTGGTCGGGCTGGTGCGCACCAAGGTGCTGGCGGTGCTGCTCGGGCCGGCCGGTCTGGGCCTGCTCGGGCTGTACGGCTCGATCGTCGATCTGGTGCGCAGCGTGTCGCAGCTGGGCATCAACAGCAGCGGTGTGCGGCAGATCGCCGCGGCCGCGGGCACCGGCGATGCGCGGCGCATCGCGTTCACCGCCGGCGTGTTGCGCCGCGTGTCGTTGCTGCTCGGGCTGCTGGGCGCGGGGCTGCTGGTGGCCGCGTCGAGCCCGCTGTCCACGCTGACCTTCGGCAGCGCCGAGCGCGCGTCGTCGGTGGCGCTGCTGGGCGCCGCGGTGTTCTTTCGCATCGTCTCGGACAGCCAGGGCGCGCTGATCCAGGGGCTGCGGCGCATCGGGGATTTCGCCCGGGTGGGGTTTTTCGGCGCGCTGCTGGGTTCGCTGGCCAGCATCGCGCTGGTGGTGGTGTGGGGCGAACAAGCCGTGGTGCCGTCGCTGGTGGCCATGGCCGCCGGTGCGGCGCTGGTGTCGTGGTGGTACGCACGGCGCGTGCCGATGGCCACCGTGTCGCTGCGCTGGGCCGAGGTGCGGCGCGAGTCGGGTGCGCTGCTCGGGCTGGGGCTGGCGTTCATGGCCAGCGGACTGATCATGATGGCCTCGGCCTATGGGGTGCGGCTCATCGTGCTGCGCCACGACGGGCTCGACGCGGCCGGCTACTACCAGGCCGCATGGACGCTGGGCGGGCTCTACGTGGGCTTCGTGCTGCAGGCCATGGGCGCCGATTTCTACCCGCGGCTGGTCGCGCTGATCCACGACGACGCGCGCAGCAACCAGGTGGTCAACGAACAGGCGCAGGTCAGCTTGCTGCTGGCCGGCCCGGGCATGGCGGCCACGCTCACGCTGGCCTCGCTGGTGCTCTCGGTGTTCTACAGCTCGGCGTTCGGCGAGGCCGCCGAAACGCTGCGCTGGGTGTGTCTGGGCATGACGCTGCGGGTGGTCACCTGGCCGATGGGTTTCATCATCGTGGCGCGCGGCGACCAGCGGCTGTTCTTCATCACCGAGCTGGCCTGGGGGCTGGTCAGCGTGGGCCTGGCCTGGATGCTGGTGTCGCGCTACGGCCACCGCGGTGCGGGCATGGCGTTCTTCGGCGCCTACGTGTTCCACGCGCTGATGCTGTACCCGATCGTGCGCTCGCTCAGCGGGTTTCGCTGGTCGATCGCCACTGCCCGCAGCGTGCTGGTGTTCGGCGTGTCGGTGGCGGCGGTGTTCATGGCCTTCCAGTGGTGGCCCACCGCCTGGGCGCTGGCCACCGGCGCGCTGGTCACGCTGGCCAGCACGGTCTATTCCCTGCGCGAGTTGCTGCGGCTGGCCTCGCCACAGCACCTGCCGGCTTCCGTGCGCCGGCTGCTCGGCGCGCTTCGCATGCA
>CAIVGK010000093.1 GCA_903905475.1 uncultured Burkholderiales bacterium
GACGCCACCGAGCAACTGCTGCAAGGCTTCTTGCAGATCCTCGAGCAGCTCGACGCCATCATCGACCCCGATCGCGGCCACCCGGGCGTGCCGGTCAGCGCCGGCGCGCTCGACCAGCGCGCGCAGATGCTGGCCGATTGCGATGCGCGATTGCGCAGTCTGCTGGCGAACTTCCACAGCTTCGTGCAGTCGCGTGACGAGGTGATGCAGTCGGTGCGCTCGCTGGCCGGCGCGTCCGCCAGCCTGGGCGACATGGCCGAAGACGTCGCCAAGCTGGCGCGCCAGACCAATTTGCTGTCGCTCAACGCGGCCATCGAGGCGGCACGTGCCGGCCCGAGCGGGCGCGGCTTTGCGGTGGTGGCCACCGAGGTGCGGCGTCTGTCGACCGAGTCGGGCGACACCGGCAAGCGCATCGGCGCACAGGTCAGCCAGTTCGGCCAGTGCATGCGCGCAGCGCTCAGCCAGGCCGCCGAGCACACCGAGCACGACGCCGGCGTGATTCGCGAATCCGAGCAGACCATCAACCAGGTGGTCGAGCAGGTCGATTCGGCGGTCGCGCAACTCAATGCCCGCGCCCAGGAGCTGAGCGCGCGCGGCGAGGCGGTGCGCACCCAGGTCGAGCAGCTGATGGTCGCCTTCCAGTTCCAAGACCGGGTCCACCAGATCATGGATCAGGTCAACCAGTCGATCGCCAGCGCGGTGGCTTGCCTGCAGCAATCGCTGCTCGAGGGCCGCGCGCCCGACGCCGCCGTCTGGAGCGAGCTGCTCAGTGCGGGCTACACCACCGACGAGCAGCGCAGCGCCTTGGGCGGCACAGCGTCTGCCGGGTCGGCCTCCAGCAGCGACACCACTTTTTTCTGAGCGCGAAAACCCATGGCCAAGACCATTCTCATCGTCGACGACTCCAGCTCACTGCGCACCGTGGTCAAGCTCGCCCTGGTGCGCGCCGGCTATGACGTGCTTGAAGCCGGTGACGGCAAGGAAGGGCTCGCGCAGCTCGACAAGGCCGCCAAGGTGCACCTGATCGTGAGCGACGTGAACATGCCCAACATGGACGGCATCGCCTTCGTCACACAGGTCAAGCAGCACCCGCGGCACAAGTTCACCCCGGTGATCATGCTGACCACCGAAGGCCAGGACGCCAAGAAGGAGCAGGGCCGCGCCGCAGGCGCCAAGGCCTGGATCGTCAAGCCCTTCAATCCGCCGCAGTTGCTCGACGCGGTGTCCAAGTTGATCCTGCCCTAGGAACCCGCCATGCTCGACACCCCCGTTCTGCCTGCAGAACTGACCATCTACACCGTGGGCGAGCTGCATCCGCAGTGGAGCGCGTGGCTGGCCGAGGCCGCCAGCACCGACGACGATGCGCCCGTGTGCCTCGACGGCTCGGCAGTCGATCAGGTCGATGGCGCTGGCTTGCAGTTGCTGGTGTCGCTGGCCAACTCGCTGGCCGCGCGGCAACGCACGCTGCAGCTGGTGGACGCGAGCCGGCTGCTGGTCAACGCCTGCGAAACGCTGGGCCTTGCGGCCTTGCTGGCGAGCCCGTCGGCGGAGGCCACGGCATGAACAACCGCGACAGCGACAACAGCTTCATCGCCGAGGCCTTGCCCGCGTTCATCAGCGAAGCGCGCGAACAGATCGAGCAGCTCGAGCAGCTGCTGCTGCAGCTCGAGGACGCTCCCAACGACCGCGAACTGCTCGATTCGCTGTTTCGCTGCGCCCACACCGTCAAGGGCTCGGCCGGCATCTTCGGGCTCGACAAGGTGGTCGCGTTCACGCACCACGTCGAAACCCTGCTCGACCGCCTGCGCGAAGGCCAGCTGACCCTCAGCCCCGAGCTGAGCACCTTGCTGCTGCAGTGCAACGACCAGATCCGCGCGCTGGTGGCGGCGGCCCAGGATCCGCTTGCCGACACCGAACACGACGTGCAAGCCCGTGCGGCGCTGGTCGAAAGGCTGCGTCTGGCCAGTGGCGATGTGGCCGATGCCGCCACGCAGGCGCAGGCTGCCGCGGCTGCCGCGGGCGCCGGTGCCTGGCATGTCTCGGTGCAGTTCGGTCCCGACACCTACCGCAACGGCATGGACCCGCTGGCCATCGTCAACTACGTGGCCGGGCTGGGCAGCGTCTCGCGGATGAACTGCGACTTCGCCGCCGTGCCTGCGATCGAGGCGCTGGACCCCGAGAGCTGCCACCTCACGCTGGCGTTCGAGCTGCTGAGCGCCGCGCGGCGCGAAGAGATCGAAGCCGCCTTCAGCTTCGTGCGCGACGACTGCGTGTTCCACCTGATGGAGCCCGACACCGCGCCCGCTGACATCGTCGCGCTGATCGAGTCGATGCCCGACTTCCCGCGCCTGGGCGACATCCTCATCTCGGTGGGGGCGATCAGCCGCGAACAGCTCACGCGGGCGTTGCAGATCCAGAACGCGTCCGAAGCGCCCGGCGGCCAGCCGGTGCGGCTCGGCGAGATCTTGCAGACCACCAGCGCGGTGAGCCCGCGGGTGGTCGAGGCGGCGCTGCAAAAGCAGCAAAAGCAGCGCGAAGGCGCCGCGCCGGCCGACGACAACCGTTTCATTCGCGTGCAAGCCGACCGGCTCGACGCGGTGATCAACCTGCTCGGTGAGCTGGTGATCGCCGGCGCGGGCGCGGCGCTGCTGGCGCGCCAGTCGCGGCAGGGCACGCTGATCGAAGCCAACGCGCAGATCAGCCGGCTGATCGAGGAAATCCGCAACGGCACGCTGCAGCTGCGCATGGTGCCCATCGGCGAGACGTTCTCGCGCTTTCGCCGCGTGGTGCGCGACACCGCGGCCGAACTGGGCAAGGACGTGGCACTCGAGATCGTGGGCGGCGACACCGAGCTCGACAAATCGGTGGTCGAGCGCATCGCCGACCCGCTGATGCACCTGGTGCGCAACGCGCTCGACCACGGGCTCGAAACGCCCGCGCAGCGCAGCGCCGAAGGCAAGCCCGCGCAGGGCAAGCTCACGCTGTCGGCGTGCCACGAGTCGGGCAGCATCCTCATACGCATCGTCGACGACGGGCGCGGCATCCAGCGCGACAAGGTGCTGCAGCGCGCCTGGGATCGCGGGCTGGTCGAGCCCGGCGTGACGCCGCCCGAAGGCGAGATCCTCAAGCTCATCTTCGAGCCCGGTTTTTCCACCGCCGAGAAGGTCACCAACCTCAGTGGCCGCGGCGTCGGCATGGATGTGGTGCGCCGCAACATCGAAGCGCTGCGCGGCTCGGTCAATGTGTTCAGCGACGTGGGCGCAGGCTCGCGCATCGAGATCCGCTTGCCGCTCACGCTGGCCATCATCGACGGCTTCCTGGTGGGCGTGGGCGCGTCGAGGTTCATCTTCCCGCTCGATGCGGTGGTCGAGGTGATCGAGAACCGGCCCACCTCCACCGAGCTCGATGCGCGCGGTCGCAGCATCGTCGAGCTGCGTGGCCAGGTGCTGCCGGTGGTCAGCCTGCGCGCGCTGTATGCGCTTGACGCACCCGAACCCGAGCGCAGCAGCGTGGTCGTCATCCAGTCGGGCGGACGCCGCTACGGCGTGATGGTCGACGGGCTGCTCGGCCAGCACCAGACCGTCATCAAGCCGCTGGGGCGCATGTTCCGCAGCCTGCGCGGCATGTCGGGCTCATCGATCCTCGGCAACGGCGAGGTGGCCCTGATTTTCGACGTCCATTCACTGAGCCAACTGGCGGAGCAACCGCCTTCCACGTTCAAAGCCCCGCGGCACCCAGGCGACACCAGCCCGTCCGCTCACTTGCCACCGGAGACCCAACCATCATGAACCAGCCCACCACCTCATGGATCGCACGCCTCGTCGCGGGCCATGAACTGCAGCAAGCCGCCGAGCAGCTCCAGGCCACCGCAGACCAGCTGCAAGCGCAAGAACGCGCCCGCATCGACGCCGAGGCCACGCTGGCGCAGGTCAAGGCGCGGCTCGATGCCGTCGAGTCCGAACTGAAGGTGCGCACCGACATCATGAATCTCACCAGCATCGTCTCGGAAGCCGACAAGAAGGGCGACATCCTTTGCGTCAACGAGAAGTTCCTCGAGGTCTCGAAGTACCCCAAGAACGAGCTGATCGGGTTCGGCCACAACACCACGCGCCACCCCGACATGCCCAAGGAAGTCTTCAAGCAGATGTGGGCGACGATCGGCCGCGGCGACATCTTCCGCGGCGTGGTCAAGAACCGCGCGAAGGACGGCACGCCGTATTACGTCGATGCGGTCATCGCACCGATCCTGGGTGACAACGGCAAGCCGATGAAGTACCTCGGCGTGCGCTACGACATCACCGAGGCCGAAATCGAACGGCAAAACGCGCGCGGCATCCTGTCGGCCATCGACACCTCGTACGCCTACATCGAGTTCGACCTCGACGGCACGGTGAAGACGGCCAACAAGAACTTCCTGTCGGCGCTGGGCTACCAGCTCGACGAGATCGTCGGCAAGCACCACCGCCTGTTCGTCGATCCCGCGCAGGCGGCGCGGCCGGCTTACACCCAGTTCTGGCGTGACCTCAACGAAGGCCGCGCGCAAAACGAGGTGTTCAAGCGCCTCACCAAGTCGGGCCAGGAGATCTGGATCCAGGCGGTCTACGCCCCGGTGAAAGACGAGATGGGCCGGGTCTTCAAGGTCATCAAGATCGCCACCGACGTCACCGAGCAGGTCAAGTCCACGCAGATGCTGACCACCGCGGTGCAAGAGGCTCAGGCCGTCACGGCAGCCGCCAGCCAGGGCGACCTGGCCCAGCGCATCCCGCTCGAGGGCAAGTCCGGCCCGATCGCCGACCTGTGCGCCGGGGTCAATTCGCTGATGGAGACGACCTCGGTGATCTTCGAGGACGTGGGTCGCGTGTTCGGCGCGCTCGCCGAAGGCGACCTCACGCAGCGCATCACCCGCGACTACGACGGCACGTTCGGCCAGGTCAAGGCCGATGCCAACGCCACCAGCGAGTCGCTCGCCGGCATCATCGAAGACGTGGGCCGCGTGTTCTCCGGCCTCGCCAGCGGTGACCTCACGCAGCGCATCACCCGCGAGGCCCAGGGCACCTTCGACCAGGTCAAGCAGGACTCCAACGCCAGCTGCGAAAAGCTCGCCAGCATCATCGAAGAAGTGCGTGCCGCAGCCGATGCCCTGACCGGTGCGGCCAACCAGGTCAGCGCCACCGCGCAAAGCCTGTCGCAGTCGGCCAGCGAGCAGGCCTCGTCGGTCGAGGAAACCACCGCATCGATCGACTTGATGTCGGCCTCGATCTCGCAAAACAGCGACAACGCCAAGGTCACCGACGGCATGGCCACCAAGGCCAGCAAGGAAGCCGGCGACGGCGGCCAGGCGGTCACGCAGACGGTCTCGGCCATGAAGCAGATCGCCCAGAAGATCAGCATCGTCGACGACATCGCCTACCAGACCAACCTGCTCGCGCTCAATGCGGCCATCGAGGCGGCCCGCGCCGGTGAACACGGCAAGGGCTTCGCGGTGGTGGCCGCCGAGGTGCGCAAGCTCGCCGAGCGCAGCCAGGAAGCGGCCAAGGAAATCGGCGACCTCGCCAGCAACAGCGTGTCGACCGCCGAGCGCGCCGGCAAGCTGCTCGACGAGATCGTCCCGTCGATCCAGAAGACCAGCGAGCTGGTGCAAGAGATCGCCGCGGCCTCGCAGGAACAAAGCCAATCGGTCACGCAGATCGGCGGCGCGATGGGCCAGCTCAGCAAGGCCACGCAGCAAAACGCCTCGGCCTCCGAGGAGCTCGCGGCCACGTCCGAAGAGTTGTCCGGCCAGGCCGAGCAGCTGCAGCAGTCGGTGGCGTTCTTCAACATCTCGGGCGACCAGGCACCGGTGGTGCGCAAGGGTCGCCAGGAATCGGCTGCCAACGGTGAACGGCGCCCGACCGGCGCGCCGCAGCGCGTGGCCGCCGCCCCGGCGCGCCCGGGCAAGCTCAGCCTGGGCATGAATGGCACGACCGCGGGCACCCGCGGCAACTTCCGCCCCTATTGAGGAGCGCGCCATGAATCCCTCCAAACAGGCTGTTGCGGCCAGTGCGCAGGCGGACGAGACGACCGCCCAGTACCTCACCTTCACCCTCGGTGACGAGGTGTTCGCGATGGACATCCGCACCGTGCGCGAGATCATCCAGTACGGCACGCTGACCACCGTGCCGCTGATGCCGAACTTCGTGCGCGGCGTGATCAACCTGCGCGGCGCGGTGGTGCCGGTGATCGACCTGCAGGCGCGCTTCGGCCGCCCGTGCGCCAGCGTCGGCAAGAAGACCTGCATCGTGATCTTCGATGCGACACGCGATGGCGAACGTGTCGAGCTCGGCCTGATGGTCGATGCGGTGAGCGAGGTGATCGACATCGCCCCCAACCAGATCGAGCCGCCGCCCAACTTCGGCGCCAGCGTGCGCCGCGATTTCATCCGCGGCATGGGCAAGGTGGCCAGCCGTTTCGTGATCATCCTCGAGCCCGACAAGGCGTTCGACGTGACCGAGATGGCGCAGCTGTGCGAGTCGGCGCAGGAAGCCGCAGCCGCCTGAATGGCACGCTTCAAGTCGGGGTGCGCCACGGCGTGCTCCGACGACATGACACATCAACACAGCGTGCAGGGATCGCATGGACACACTGCGTGACGAGACTTTTCGTGGCATCACCGAGCTGATGTATTCGGCCATCGGGCTGTCGTTCACCGACAGCAAGAAGCCGCTGGTGTCGTCGCGTCTCGCGCCGCGCATCCAGCGGCTGGGCATGGGCGGCTTCGAGGACTACCTGGCCTTGATCTCCAGCCACGACGACGGCGGCGAGTTCCAGGTCGCGGTCGACTTGCTCACCACCAACGAGACCTACTTCTTTCGCGAGCCGGCGCACTACGACTTGCTGCAGCAAGAACTGGTGCGCACCAAGACGCGCGCGCCGTCGGTGTGGAGCGCAGCGTCGTCGTTCGGCGACGAGGCCTACAGCACCGCGATGCTGCTGGCCGACTTGCAAACGCAGGGCAGCATCGGGCCCGATTGGCGCATCCTGGGCACCGACATCAGTGACCGCGTGCTGCGCAGCGCCAAGGACGCCATCTATCCCGAAGACCGCCTGCGCCACGTGTCGCCCGAGCGGCTGCGTCGCCACTGCCTGCGCGGCGAGGGCGAATCCCAAGGGCTGGTGCAGGTCCACCCGCGGCTGCTCGAGCACGTGAGCTTCGGCCAGCTCAACTTGTGCCAGCCGATCGAAGACATCGGCCCGTTCGACGTGATCTTCCTGCGCAACGTGCTGATCTATTTCGACGCGCCAACCAAGCGCGACGTGGTCGACCGCGTGCTCACGCAGCTGCGCCCGGGCGGTTTGTTTTTCATCGGCACCGCCGAAGGCCGCATCCCGTGCAAGACGCCGTTGCAGACACTGGCGCCCGGCGCCTTTCGCAAGGCGGCGGCATGATCGTCGTGGCTGGCGGCAACGCGGCCACCGCACGCCGCGTGCAGGTGCTGCATCCGGGTGACGTGGCCTGCGCCGACCGCGGTGACCGGCTCGAAACGCTGCTGGGCTCGTGCGTGGCGATCGTGCTGACCGACCCGCGGCGCACGATCGGCGCGATGTGCCACATCGTGCACGCCAGCCGGCCGGTCGCGGGCATGCCCGACACCACGGCCTACGCCGAGCGCGCGCTGGCCACGCTGTACGCGCAGCTGCGCGCACGCGGCATCAACCCGCTGCTGTGCGAGGCCTGGGTCTGCGGCGGGGGCAACATGTTTCCCGAGCAGTTCACCACGTCGCACGTGGGCGATCAAAACGCCCACTGGGCGCTCGAGGCGCTCGCGCACGATGGGGTGCGGGTGTTGTTTCACGATCTGGGCGGCAGCGCCTACCGGCGCCTGGGCTGGACCGTCGGCCCCGACGCGCCCGAGGTGAGCGCGGTACCCGTTTGAGGAGTCGCCATGGCGATCAAGGTTTATGTGGTCGACGATTCGGCCGTGGTGCGTCAAACGCTGATGCACCTGTTGCAAGGTGATCCTGAAATCGAACTGATGGGCAGCGCGCCCAACCCGCTGATCGCCGGTCCGGTGATCCGCAAGAACCGCCCCGACGTGCTGCTGCTCGACATCGAGATGCCGGGCATGGATGGGCTGACCTTCTTGCGTCAGGTGATGGAGGCGTCGCCCATCCCCACGGTGATCTGCTCGACGCTGACCACCGACGGCAGCCGCATGGCGCTCGAGGCCTTGTCGGCCGGTGCGGTGGCGGTGGTGGCCAAGCCGCGGCTCGGGCTCAAACAGTTTCTGGAAGATTCGCGGCGCGAGCTGCTGCAAACGCTGAAGACCGCGGCACGTTCGCGCCCGCGCGCCGGCATGACCGCACCGCGCACCGCCGCCGGTGCCGCCGCGCCCGCACCGCGCCCGCCGATCGCCGGGCTGCACGCGCTGTCGGTCAACAAGCCGGTGGTGATCGGCAGCTCCACGGGTGGCACTCAGGCGCTCGAGCTGGTGCTGACCTCGCTGCCCGGCGACAGCCCGGGCATCGCCATCGTGCAGCACATGCCCGAGAAATTCACCGCCATGTACGCGCAGCGGCTGGACGGCATTTGCGAGATGAACATCCGCGAAGCCAGGGACGGCGACCGCCTCGAGCGCGGCGTGGTGCTGATCGCTCCGGGCGGCAAGCACATGCAGTTGCGCAAGGCCGGTGGCCAGTACTTTGCGGTGGTGGCCGACGGCCCACCAGTCAACCGCCACAAGCCGTCGGTCGACGTGCTGTTTCGCTCGGCGGCGGAGTGCGCGGGCAAGGATCTGCTCGCGCTCATCCTCACCGGCATGGGCGACGACGGCGCGCGCGGCATGAAGCTGCTGCACGACCGCGGCGCCCGCACCATCGCCCAAAACGAGGAAACCTGCGTCGTGTTTGGCATGCCCAAAGAGGCCATCAAGCTCGGTGCCGTCGATGAAGTTTTGCCGCTGTCGCAAATGGCCTCGGCGATTCGCGCATTCGATGCCCGCGGTTGAGGGTTTTCGCCCTGAAGGGGCAAATTTTGCTGATACCGTGTCGTCATTCGTCTGAATTGCACGGCCTTTTTGTGGCTGCCCGGGGCTCGTTCCGGGTGCCTGAGGGCCCCGTCTAGACGTGGTTGCCAGTTGAGTCGGGAAAGCTCTGATGAAGCCCTGCGGGGGCGGACTTCATCAGAACTTCCCCGGACGCCGGAGGGTCTTGCTGCCCGCTGTCGTCCCAGACCGACCGGAGATCCACATGGACGTGATCAGCAATTTCGCCGCTCGCTTCGAGCGCACCCGCGAAGAAGAACTCTCGATTGAAGAGTACCTGGCCGAGTGCCAGCGCAATCGGGTGGCCTACGCCAGCGCCCCCGAACGCATGCTGCAGGCCATCGGCGAGCCGCACACCGTCGACACGCGCAACGACCCGCGCCTGTCGCGCCTGTTCGCCAACAAGGTCATCAAGCTGTACCCGGCGTTCGCCGAGTTCTACGGCATGGAAGACGCCATCGAGCAGGTGGTGAGCTACTTCCGCCACGCGGCCCAGGGCCTCGAGGAAAAAAAGCAGATCCTCTACCTGCTGGGGCCCGTGGGCGGCGGCAAGAGCAGCATCGCCGAGCGGCTCAAGCAGCTCATGCAGGAAGTGCCCTTCTACGCCATCAAGGGCTCGCCGGTGAACGAGTCGCCACTGGGCTTGTTCGACGCGGCCGAGGACGGCCCGATCCTCGAAAAGGAGTACGGCATTCCGCGCCGCTACCTGCAGCGCGTGCTGTCGCCGTGGGCGGTCAAGCGGCTTGAGGAGTACGGCGGTGACATCCGCCGCTTCAAGGTCGTCAAGCGCTACCCGTCGGTGCTCAAGCAGGTCGGCATCGCCAAGACCGAGCCGGGCGACGAGAACAACCAGGACATCTCCAGCCTGGTCGGCAAGGTCGACATCCGCAAGCTCGAGACCTTCGCGCAAGACGACCCTGATGCCTACAGCTTTTCGGGCGGGCTGTGCCTGTCCAACCAGGGGATGCTCGAGTTCGTCGAGATGTTCAAGGCGCCCATCAAGGTGCTGCACCCGCTGCTCACCGCCACGCAGGAGAGCAACTACAAGGGCACCGAGGGCTTCGGCGCCATCCCGTTCGACGGCATCGTGCTGGCGCACTCGAACGAGAGCGAGTGGAAGACCTTTCGCAACAACAAGAACAACGAGGCCTTCCTCGACCGCATCTACATCGTCAAGGTGCCGTACTGCCTGCGCGTGTCCGACGAAGTGAAGATCTACGAGAAGCTGCTGCGCGGCTCGTCGCTGGCGCAGGCCACCTGCGCGCCCGGCACGCTCAAGATGATGAGCCAGTTCGCGGTGCTCACGCGGCTCAAGGAGCCCGAGAACTCGAGCCTGTATTCGAAGATGCTGGTCTACGACGGCGAGAACCTGAAAGACACCGACCCGCGCGCCAAGAGCTACCAGGAGTACCGCGACTACGCGGGCGTCGACGAGGGCATGAGCGGCATTTCCACGCGCTTCGCCTTCAAGATCATCAGCAAGGTCTTCAACTTCGACAGCACCGAGGTGGCCGCCAATCCGGTGCACCTGATGTATGTGCTCGAGCAGCAGATCGAGCGTGAGCAGTTCCCGCCCGAGACCGAGCAGAAGTACCTGGCCTTCATCAAGGAGCACCTGGGCGTGCGCTACGCCGAGTTCATCGGCAAGGAGATCCAGACCGCCTACCTCGAGAGCTACAGCGAGTACGGCCAGAACATCTTCGACCGCTACGTCACGTACGCCGACTACTGGATCCAGGACCACGAGTACCGCGACACCGACACCGGCGAGGTGTTCGACCGCGGCTCGCTCAACGCCGAGCTCGAGAAGATCGAAAAGCCCGCGGGCATTTCCAACCCCAAGGACTTCCGCAACGAGATCGTCAACTTCGTGCTGCGCGCACGCGCCAACAACGCGGGCAACAACCCGGTGTGGACGAGCTACGAGAAGCTGCGCACGGTGATCGAAAAGAAGATGTTCTCGAACACCGAGGAGCTGCTGCCCGTCATCAGCTTCAACGCCAAGGCGAGCGCCGACGAGGCGAAGAAGCACGAGGACTTCGTCACCCGCATGGTCGCCAAGGGCTACACGCCCAAGCAGGTGCGCCTGCTGTGCGAGTGGTACCTGCGCGTGCGCAAGTCGAGCTGAGCCGCGCGAGGAAAACCCACCCATGTTCCAGCAGATCATCGACCGGCGACTCGCAGGCAAGAACAAGTCGATCGGCAACCGGGAGCGCTTCTTGCGCCGCCACAAGGAGCAGATCCGCGAGGCGGTCAAGCGCGCGGTGGACGGGCGCGGCATCCGCGACCTGGTGCAAGGCGAGGACATCCACATCCCCAGGCGCGACATCTCCGAGCCGGTGTTCAGCCACGGCCAGGGCGGGCGGCGCGAGACGGTGCATCCGGGCAACGACGAGTACGTGCGCGGCGACCGCATCGAGCGCCCACCGGGCGGTGGCGGCTCCGGGGGCGCCAGCGACCAAGGCGAGGGCGAAGACGACTTCGTCTTTCACCTCAGCAAGGAAGAGTTCATGCAGGTCTTCTTCGATGACCTCGCACTGCCCAACCTGGCGCGCACCACGCTGGCCGACACGCCCGAGTTCAAGACCCACCGCGCCGGCTACAGCAGCGACGGCACGCCCAACAACTTGCACGTGGTGCGCTCGATGCGCGGTGCGATCGGCCGGCGCATCGCGATCGGCAGTGAATCGCGCCGCGAGCTGCATCGGCTCGAAACCCACCTCGATCACCTGTTGAGCCACCCGCAGCCCAGAGTGCACGAGCCCGAGATCGCCGGCTTGCGCCTCGACATCGAGGCGCTGCGTGCGCGGCTCGCGCGCATCCCGTACCTCGACCCGATCGACCTGCGCTACCGCAGTCGCGTGCGCGTGCCGCAGCCCACCACCAAGGCGGTGATGTTTTGCCTGATGGACGTGTCGGGCTCGATGGACGAAGCGCGCAAGGACTTGTCCAAGCGCTTTTTCATCTTGCTGTACCTGTTCCTCACGCGGCACTACGAGCGCATCGACATCGTCTTCATCCGCCACCACACGCAGGCCCAGGAGGTCGACGAGCAGAACTTCTTCCACTCGACGGAAACCGGCGGCACCGTGGTGTCGAGCGCGTTGGTGCTGATGGACGAGATCGCCCGCTCGCGCTACCCCACGAGCGAATGGAACATCTACGGCGCGCAGGCCAGCGACGGCGACAACTGGCACCACGACAGCGGGCGTTGCCGCGAGCTGCTGGCCAGCCGCATCCTGCCGCTGTGCCGCTATTTCGCCTATGTGCAAGTGGCCGACGAAGAGCAGAACCTGTGGGACGAGTACGCCGCGCTGGCCCACGAGAGCCCGGTGTTCGCGGTGCGCAAGGCCACCGCCGCGGCGCAGATCTACCCGGTGTTTCGCGACCTGTTCAAGAAAGAAGGAGCCGGCGCATGAGTACCGCTGCCACGCCCGCGACGGCCATCGTGACGCCGCCCGCCCACGACCCGACGCCCGACGTGTTCGACGGCGTCATTCAGGACCGACCGGGCCGTGTGCGGCGCGCCGCCGATGTGCGCACGCCACCGCGTGCGGCGCGCACGCTCCCCGCACCCAACGACTGGTCGTTCGAGCTGATCGAGCAGTACCACGCGGTGATCCGCCAGACCGCCGAGCGCTTCGGTCTGGACACCTACCCGAACCAGCTCGAGATCATCACCGCCGAGCAGATGATGGACGCCTACGCCTCGGTGGGCATGCCGGTGAACTACCGCCACTGGAGCTACGGCAAGGAGTTCATCTCGACCGAGAAGAACTACCGGCGCGGCCACATGGGCCTGGCCTACGAGATCGTCATCAACGCCAACCCGTGCATCAGCTACCTGATGGAAGAAAACACGATGGCCATGCAGGCCCTCGTGATCGCCCATGCGGCCTACGGCCACAACAGCTTTTTCAAGGGCAACTACCTGTTTCGCATGTGGACCGATGCGTCGTCGATCATCGATTACCTCGTCTACGCCAGGAACTACGTGACCGAGTGCGAGGAGCGCCACGGCCTTGACGAGGTCGAGCAGTTGCTCGACAGCTGCCACGCGCTGATGAACCATGGCGTGGACCGCTACCGCCGCCCGAGCCGGCTCAGCCTGGCGCAAGAGCAGGCGCGCCGCACCGAGCGCGAGGCCTACGCGCAGCAGCAGGTCAACGACATGTGGCGCACCTTGCCGCGCAAGGCCGAAAAGGCCGCCGAGGAAGCGCCTGCGCGGCGCTTTCCCGAGGAGCCGCAGGAAAACCTGCTGTACTTCATCGAGAAGAACGCCCCGCTGCTCGAACCCTGGCAGCGCGAGGTGGTGCGCATCGTGCGCAAGGTGGCGCAGTACTTCTACCCGCAGCGCCAGACGCAGGTCATGAACGAGGGCTGGGCCACCTTCTGGCACCACCACCTGCTCAACACCATGTACGACGACGGCCACCTCACCGACGGCGTGATGATCGAGTGGCTGAAGTCGCACACCAACGTGGTCTACCAGCCGCCTGCGGGCCACAAGCACTACCGCGGCATCAACCCCTATGCGCTGGGCTTTGCGATGTACACCGACATCAAGCGCATCTGCGAGCACCCGACCGCCGAAGACCGCCAGTGGTTCCCGGACATCGCCGGCGCCGACTGGCTGCACACGCTGGACGACGCGATGCGCAACTTCAAGGACGAGAGCTTCATCGGCCAGTACCTGTCGCCGCACCTGATGCGCGAGCTGCGGCTGTTCACCATCGTCGACGACGAGCACGACGACGAGCTCGAGGTCGCGGCCATTCACGACGAGGCCGGCTACCGCCGCGTGCGCGAGGCGCTGTCGCGCCAGTACGACTTAGCGCACCGCGAGCCCAACATCCAGGTCTGGAGCGTCAACCTGCGCGGCGACCGCTCGCTCACGCTGCGCCACACCCAGCACAACGACCGCCCGCTCGACGAGGGCGCCGCCGAAGTTCTCAAGCACGTGGCGCGGCTGTGGGGCTTTGGCGTGCACCTCGAAAGCGTCAACGGCGCCGGCGAGGTCAGCCAGAACTGGTCGGCCATCGCCAACGCCGACTGAGCCGGCGCGGCCGGCGCTCGCCTCACAGCGCGAAGATCTTGCCCGGGTTCATGATGTTTTTCGGGTCGAGCGCGCGCTTGATGCTGCGCATCATGTCGATGGCGCCGGCACCGGTCTCGTCGAGCAAGAAGCCCTGCTTGTGCAGCCCGATGCCGTGCTCGCCGGTGCACGTGCCGCCCAGGCGCAGCGCGCGCGCCACGAGTTGACGGTTGAGCCGCTCGGCGGTCTCGCGCTCGGCGGGCTGCGCCGGGTCGACCAGGTAGCACAGGTGGAAGTTGCCGTCGCCCACGTGGCCCAACACGAAATACGCCAGACCCGAGGCATCGACCTCGGCCACGCTGTCGTTGATGCATTCGGCCAGCCGCGAGATCGGCACGCACGCGTCGGTGGTCACACAGCGGCAACCCGGCTTGAGCTGCAGCCCGGCCAGATAGGCGCGGTGGCGCGCCGTCCACAGCCGGCTGCGCTGCTCGGGCGTGGTGGCCCACTGGAAGTGCTCGCCGCCGAACTCGGCCGCCACCGCCTGCACCGTGGTGGCTTGCTCTTGCACGCCGGCGGCGCTGCCGTGGAACTCCATCAGCAGCATGGGTGCTTCGGGCAGCTCGAGCCGGTCGTGGCGGTTGACCGCGCGCACCGCGTTCGCGTCGAGCAGCTCGCAGCGCGCGATCGGCACGCCCATCTGGATGATCTGCATGGTCGTGCGCACCGCCGCGTCGATGCTCGCGAAGGTGCAGGTGGCCGCCGACAGCGCCTCGGGCTGCGGGTACAGCCGCAGCGTGATCTCGGTGATCACGCCGAGCGTGCCTTCGCTGCCCACCATCAGCCGCGTCAGGTCGTAGCCGGCGGCTGACTTGCGCGCGCGCGTGCCGGAGTGGATCACCCGGCCTTGCGGCGTGACCACCGTGAGGCCGAGCACGTTGTCGCGCATCGAGCCGTAGCGCACCGCGTTGGTGCCGCTCGCCCGCGTGGCGGTCATGCCGCCGAGGCTGGCATCGGCGCCCGGGTCGATCGGAAAGAACAGCCCCGAGTGGCGGATCTCGTCGTTGAGCTGCTTGCGCGTCACGCCGGCCTGCACCGTGACCGTGAGGTCGTCGGCGTGCAGGGCCACGATGGCCCGCATGCGGCCGACGTCGATGCTCACGCCGCCGTGCACCGCGAGCAGGTGGCCTTCGAGCGACGAGCCGCTGCCGTAGGCGATCACCGGCACCGCGTGCCGATCGGCCAGCGTCACCACGTCGGCGACGTCTTCGGTGCTCTCGCAAAACACCACCACCTCGGGCGGCGGCACGTCGAACGGCGACTCGTCGCGCCCGTGCTGCTCGCGCACGGCCAGCGCGCTCGAGCAGCGATCGCCGAAGCGCGCGCGCAGCGCGGCCAGCATCACCGCGGGCACGGGGCGGGGCTCGAAGGCGGGCAGGTCGTGGTGGGTGGCCGGGGTGTTCATCGCAAGGCTCCGGGTGATCGAGGCGCGCTCGTCGCGATTGTCGATCGCCAGCGCCGCGAGGGGCGATGCGCTTCGGGCATCATCGCGGCCACCTCAGCCACCGCGACGCTCACACCATGTCCAACCGACTCACGCAGATTGCCACCCGCACCGGCGACGACGGCACCACCGGCCTGGGCGACGGCCAGCGCGTGCCCAAGGACCACCTGCGCGTGCAGGCGATGGGCGACGTCGATGAGCTCAACTCGCAGCTCGGCGTGGTGCTCGCCGAGCCGCTGCCCGACGATGTGCGCGAGCTGCTGGTGGTGGTGCAGCACGAGCTGTTCAACCTCGGTGGCGAGTTGTCGATCCCGGGGTTCGAGCTGCTGAAGACGGCTGCGGTGATCCGCCTCGACGAGGCGCTCGCGCACTACAACGACACGCTGCCGCGGCTCAAGGAATTCATCTTGCCGGCCGGCACGCGCAGCGCCGCGCTGGCCCATGTGGCGCGCACCATCGCCCGGCGTGCCGAGCGCGCCGTGGTGTCACTGGCCGCGAGCGAGACCTTGCGCGACGAGCCGCGCCACTACCTCAACCGCCTGAGCGATCTGCTGTTCGTGCTGGCGCGCGTGCTCAACCGCGCCAACCTCGATGGGCTGGGCGGTGACGATGTGTACTGGAAGAGCGAGCGGCTCGCTCGCGAGGGTGACGCCGGGTGAGCGCAGCGCCCACCCGTTAAGCGGCGCCGGCGGCTGGCTTACTGGCGGCGCGCCTTGACGGCCGCGGCGAGTGTGTCGATCACGCCCACCGAGTCGTCCCAGCCGATGCACGCATCGGTGATGCTCTGGCCGTAGGTCAGCTTCGTCGCATCGTCCTTGCCGGGGGTGAACTTCTGCGCGCCGGCGTGCAGGTGGCTTTCGACCATCACGCCGAAGATGCGGCGAGCGCCACCCGACAGCTGCGCGGCGATGTCGCGCGCCACGTCGATCTGCTTTTCGTGCTGCTTGCTGCTGTTGGCGTGCGAGCAGTCGACCATCAGCGTGGCCGGCAGCTTGGCCGCTTCGAGGTCCTTGCAGGCGGCTTCCACGTGGGCGGCGTCGTAGTTGGGCGCCTTGCCGCCACGCAGGATCAGGTGGCAGTCGGGGTTGCCCTTGGTCTCGACGATGGCGACCTGGCCGTTCTTGTGCACGCTCAGGAAGTGGTGCGGACGAGCGGCCGACTGGATGGCGTCGGTGGCGATGCGGATGTTGCCGTCGGTGCCGTTCTTGAAGCCGATGGGCGCCGACAGGCCGGAGGCCAGCTCGCGGTGCACCTGGCTTTCGGTGGTGCGCGCGCCGATGGCGCCCCAGGCGATCAGGTCACCGAGGTACTGCGGCGAGATCACGTCGAGGAACTCGCTGCCCGCGGGCACGCCCATGCGGTTGATCTCGAGCAGCAGCTGGCGGCCCATGCGCAGGCCCTCGTCGATGCGGTAGCTCTCGTCGAGGTACGGGTCGTTGATCAGGCCCTTCCAGCCGACCGTGGTGCGCGGTTTTTCGAAGTACACGCGCATCACGATCTCGAGCGTGTCGGCGTGCTGGTCGCGCAGCACCTTGAGCTTGCGCGCGTATTCGAGGGCCGCGGCCGGGTCGTGGATGGAGCACGGGCCGATGACCACCAGCAGCCGGTCGTCCTGGCCGGCCATGATCTGGCGGATGGCCGAGCGCGTGTCAGCGACCAGCTTTTCGACCGGCGTGCCGCGGATCGGGAAAAAGCGGATCAGGTGCTCGGGCGGGGGCAGCGGCGTCACGTCGACGATGCGCTCGTCGTCGGTCTGGCTGGTTTTTTCGCTGAGGGCGTAGCGGCCGCTGAGGGGCTCGGACATGTCAGGCTCCGGAGGGAAATGAATGAGTGGGTTGTGATGTGCGCGCGTGGCTCAGGCGGTGCCGCCCACGGTCAGGCGGTCGATGCGCAAGGTGGGCTGGCCCACGCCGACGGGCACGCTCTGGCCTTCCTTGCCGCAGGTGCCCACGCCGGGGTCGAGCTTCAGGTCGTTGCCGATCATGCTCACGCGGGTGAGCGCATCGGGGCCGTTGCCGATGATGGTCGCCCCCTTGACCGGGTACTGGATCTTGCCGTTCTCGACCCAGAACGCCTCGCTCGCCGAGAACACGAACTTGCCGCTGGTGATGTCGACCTGACCGCCGCCGAAGTTGCTGGCGTACAGGCCGCGCTTGAGCCCGGCGATGATTTCTTCCCTGGTCTTGTCGCCGGCCAGCATGTAGGTGTTGGTCATGCGCGGCATCGGCACGGCGGCGTAGCTTTCGCGTCGGCCGTTGCCGGTGGGCTTGACGCCCATCAGGCGTGCGTTCATCGAGTCCTGCAAGTAGCCCTTGAGGATGCCGTCTTCGATCAGCACGTTGCGCTGGCTGGCGTGGCCTTCGTCGTCGACGTTGATCGAGCCGCGCCGGTCGGGCAGCGTGCCGTCATCGAGCACGGTGACGCCCTTGGCCGCCACGCGCTGGCCGACGCGCCCGCTGAACGCGCTCGAGCCCTTGCGGTTGAAGTCGCCCTCGAGCCCGTGGCCGATGGCTTCGTGCAGCAGCACGCCGGGCCAGCCCGAACCGAGCACCACACTCATCTCGCCGGCCTTGGCCGCACGCGACTCGAGGTTGGTCAGCGCCGCGTTCACCGCGTCGTTCACGTAGCCCTCGATCACGTTGTCGTCGAAGTGCGCGTAGCCGAAGCGCCCGCCGCCGCCGCCGCTGCCACTCTCGCGGCGCACTTCGCCGTTGACGGTCTGCTCGGCGATCACGGTCACGCCCATGCGCACCAGCGGGCGCACGTCGGCCGCGCGGGTGCCGTCGGCGCGCGCGATCAGCACCACGTCGTATTCACCGGACAGGCTGGCCATGACCTGCTTGACGCGCGGGTCCTTGGCGCGGGCCATCTTCTCGATGCGCTCGAGCAGCGCCACCTTGGCCGTGCTGTCGAGCGAGGCGATCGGATCCATCGGCAGGTACAGCGCGCGGCTGGTGGCCACCTTGCGCGGCGTGTTGACCTTGACGCGGCGGCTCTGGCCGGCCGCAGCGATCGTGCGCACCGTGTGGGCGGCGTCCATCAGAGCGGCCGCGGAGATGTCGTCTGAATAGGCGAAGGCGGTTTTCTCGCCGGCCACCGCGCGCACGCCCACGCCCTGGTCGATGCCGAAGCTGCCGCTCTTGACGATGCCTTCTTCGAGGCTCCAGCCTTCGCTGCGGGTGTACTGGAAATACAGATCGGCGTCGTCGATGCGGTGCGTGGCGATCGCCTGCAAGGCCTGCGCGAGAGACGCTTCGGTGAGTCCGAACGGCTCGAGCAGCAGCAGCTGCGCGACGGCCAGGCGCTCGATGGTGGGTTCGCGGGAGATCATGGTCAATCCTTCAAGACTCGAATTTCATTGTAGGAGTGGGCCACTGCGGCCAACCCCGCTTGCGGCGGGCCCGCGCCGCTGCGCTGCCCCCCTCAAGGCGCCGCGCCGGCGTCCTTGAGCTCGAGCGCGCGGGCGTACAGCGCATTGCGCGGCGCGCCGGTGAGCGTGGCCGCCAGCGACACCGCCTGCTTGAGCGGCAAGTCGTCCAGCAGCGTGCGCAACACACGGTCGTGCTGCGCCGACTCATCGGCCGAGGTGGACGGCGCGATGGCGTGCACCACCAGCACGAACTCGCCGCGCAGGCGGTTGGCATCTTCGGCGGCCCAGCCGGCCAGCTCGGCTGCGGGCCGCGTGACGACGCTTTCGAACTGCTTGGTCAGCTCGCGGCACACCGTGACGGCGCGTGCGCCGCAGCACTCGCCCAGCGAGCGCAGCAGCGACTCGATGCGGTGGGGTGCTTCAAACAGCACTTGCGTGTCGAGGTTGGCCGCCAGCGATTGCAGGGCCAGCGTGCGTTCGCCGCCCTTGGCCGGCAAAAAACCGATGAAGCGAAAGCCGGCACCCACCGTGTCGCCGGCCACGCTGACGGCGGTGATCGCGCTGCTCACGCCGGGCACCGCCACCACCCGGTGTCCGGCCGCGTTCACCGCCGCGACCAGCGCCGCCCCGGGGTCGCTGACGGCCGGGGTGCCGGCGTCGCTGACATAGGCCACGCGCTCGCCACGGATCAGCCGCGCGATCACGTCGCCGGCCGACGACTGCTCGTTGTGCTGGTGCACGGCCATCAAGGGCTTGTCGAGGCCGAGGTGGCGCAGCAGCGGCGCGGTGTGGCGGGTGTCTTCGCAGGCCACGGCGTCCACCAGCGACAGCACATGAATGGCGCGCAGCGTCAGATCGGCCAGGTTGCCGATCGGCGTGGCCACCACGTACAGCGCGCTGGCGGGATACTGCTGATGACCGGCTGCCGCAGCGGCGGCCAGGAGCAAGGCGGAGGAGGGAGTGGTGGTCACGACGAAGGCGGTGGGGGAGGACGGGGAGTCCCGTGCGTTGGCGCACCTTCTGGGCCAGGGGCTCACGCTCGTGCAACGCAATTATCGGGTCGCTGCCGGGCCGCACGCGCGCGGCGGCGAAATCGACCTGATCGTGCGCGAGCGCGACGGCACGCTGGTCTTCGTCGAGGTCAAGTCGCGCCAGACCGGGCGCTTCGGTGGCGCGGCGGCCAGCGTCGGCGTGGCCAAGCAGCGCCGCGTGGTCTTTGCGGCGCGCTGCTACTTGCGGGCCTTCGCGTCGCCGCCGGCGTGCCGCTTCGATGTGGTGGCCATCGAGGGCGAGCGCATCGAGTGGCTGCGCGGCGCCTTCGACGCGGCCTGAAGGGTCTGCTGGGGCAAACCCTTGGCCTATGATCCCTGACCATGCTTGAACAACGCATCCAGCAACAGTTTTTTGACAGCGCCGATCTCAAATACGCCGCCGCCGAGCCCCTGAGCAAGTCGATCGCCGTGGCGGTCGAGGCGGTGCTCGCGAGCATCACGGCCGGTGGCAAGGTGCTCGCCTGCGGCAATGGCGGATCGGCCGCCGACGCCCAGCACTTCGCCGCCGAGCTGGTGGGCCGCTTTGAGCGCGAGCGCCCGGGCCTGCCGGCCATCGCGCTGACCACCGACAGCTCCATCCTCACGGCGATCGGCAACGACTACGACTTTGCCTCGATCTACTCCAAGCAGGTGCAAGCCATCGGCCAGCCCGGCGACGTGCTGATCGCCATCAGCACCAGCGGCAACTCGGCCAACGTGCTGGCCGCGGTCGAGGCGGCGCACGCGAAGGACATGACCGTGGTGGCGCTCACGGGCCGCACGGGCGGACGCTTGAGCGCGCTGCTCACCGACACCGATGTGCACATTGCGGTGCCCCACGACCGCACGGCGCGCATTCAGGAAGTTCACTTGCTGGCGCTGCATTGCCTTTGCGATGCGGTCGATTTCCAGCTTCTCGGAGACCAAGAATGACCCCCCAGACCCATCGATTGACCCGGTTGTGCAGCGTGGTGCTGCTGTCTTTGGCGGCGGCGGGCTCGCTCAGCGCGTGCTTTCCGCTGGTGCTCGGCGGGGCGGTGGTGGGCGGCACCGTGGTGCTGACCGATCGGCGCACCACGGGTTCGCAGGTCGAGGACGAGGGCATCGAGCTCAAGGCCGCCAATCGCCTGCATGACGTCCTGACCCCCGTGCGCGGTCGCGTCAGCGTGACCAGCTACAACCAGCTCGTGCTCGTCACCGGCGAGGTGACCAGCGACGCCGACCGTCAGCTGGTCGAGCAGACCGTCTCGCGCGTGGAAAAGGTGCGCTCGATCGTCAACGAGGTGTCGGTGGTGGCCTCGCTGTCGTCTTCGACGCTGGGCTCCGAAACGCTGCTGACCAGCCGCGTGAAGGCCGCGCTGATCGACTCGAAAGACCCGCTGGCCAATGTCGTGAAGGTGGTGTCCGAGCGCGGCACCGTCTACCTGATGGGCCGCCTCACCGAGCGCGAGGCGCTCACCGCCGTCGAGTCCGTGCGCGGCGTGAGCGGCGTGCAAAAGGTGGTGCGCGTGTTCGAGATCATCAGCGA
>CAIVGK010000094.1 GCA_903905475.1 uncultured Burkholderiales bacterium
ACCGTAGCCGGCGATATTGCCCATCTCTTGTACGTACAAGGCGCCGGTATTGGCGCCGTTCACGCGAGCGATCAGCTTGAACCATGTGTCAGGCTCAAGGATGTGGTAGAGCCACAGACCTTGGCGTTGGTCATCCCCGTAAGGCTGGCAGAGGCGCTGTTTTGACAGCGGCACACCGGCCTTGAACATGAGGTCGTAGACACGGTTTGATGGCAGCTCGGGCTCGCGGGCGTGGAATCGCCAGATGTCCTGTGTTGTCCAGTCGTAGATCGGATAGATGTTGTAAAGGTTTTCCCCGAGTGCTGTAGTCCACCGCTTACCGTCAAGCATTGGTTTGCGGGACCAGCGCACAATGGACCCGAGTCGGTGTAGTGATTCATCGGCGCGGATTCCGATAAAGGCCCCGGTCGTCTTGCCCTCAGAGAACCATCGGCCCCAGAGCACCATGAACTCCTCGAACTCCATCCGGGGGACGAACCAGTCGTAATCAATGACGGCGTCGGCTGGTTTCTCTCTAACCCACAGATGCGGCAGGTCGTCATCCCAGCATGTCCACTGCGGTTCGTAGTTGGTGACGGCATTGCGCAGCTTCAGCGGTAGGCACACCCAGTGCAGTTCGATGTGGTCTCGGTACATATCAACGCATGTTTGGATGTGGTCCACCGTGGCTTTGTACTGCGCCTCTAGGTCGATGATGAGGACACCCACCTGGCGGCCACGCTTAATGGCTTCGTCCATAACCAGGTGCAGCATGACGGTGGAGTCTTTGCCGCCGGAGAACGAGATATAGACCTTTTCGCAGCGGTCGAATGTGTAGGCGATGCGCTCCCGCGCAGCGACGAGGACGTTCTTATCCGGGTTATAGATCTTGCGGTCATCCATCAGTACATCTCCGGTTGCGTCTTGCGCTCGGCGTCCTTGAGCGTGGCCAGTGTTGGTTCTCCGCGGGATTCCAGCCAGATGTTGAGATACTTGAGGGCGGATAAGTTAGCGGCGTGCTTTTCGTCGGCGGTCAATTGGTTGAATCCGCCACAGAACGCTGATGGGATACCCGTGGCGTAGCACATGGCCGACTGTCCAAGCCATGCAATGCGGTTCATGCGTTCATTACTCAGCCACTGCTCGCAGGAGTTCGTCCAGTCCTTGAGGACGCCGGCCATTGCCGCCTCGAACCGTGGAATGTTCCGCAGGAAATCGGCGTACAGGTACTTGCACTCCCCTTCGGACATCTTCGGGTTGTCCTTAGGGCGATTCTCAAAGAACCCGGCCGGGTAGCACTCCCACTTATCCCAGGTGTGGTAGATACGTTCCATCACTGCCCTGCCGACACGTAGCCGCAGCAAGAGCAGTCAATCCACGGCGGGCACGCGCATTCGCCGTCATGAACCCACCCACATTCGGCGCAGTCCATTAGTTGACCTCTCCTTCGTTGAAACCGTCGAAGTCGTCATCCCCGTCGGCCGCATCCCACGATGCGGAGAACTCGTCATCAGAAAACAACTCAGCGATGCCCGAGATTTGGCACAGCCGCAGAACCTCGTCAGGCTCCATGCCCAGCTCTTTACCGATTCGCTCCTCGGACCAGCTGCGGCGCTTTAGCTCTACGACGATGTCGGACATGGCGTCGATGCTGTGCTTACCGCGGGCACGGTTATGCCGGATCGTGGCCGCGATGCGGTCTTTACGGTTCTCGCGGTCTTGTCGGATGCGCACCACGGGTAGATAGCCGTGGATACGTGCGTTTACGTCGGGCATTTCTTTACCGACACGGTGCCGGTGGAATCCGTCGATGACTACTCGGCCGTTTTCATCAGGCATTGTCACGATCGGCTGGGTGTATCCATCGGCCATGATGGACAGTCGCAGTAACTCCATTTCGGGAGGCGCCACACTGTTGGGGTTGTAGTCATTGGCCCGGACGTCTTCAGTGGAAACCCATTCGACAAGATCGACAGGCTCAGCGGAGAACGGTGATTGTTTAGCGATGAACCGGCGCAGCAGGTTTAGGCGCTCAACGGTCTCGTCAAATGAAGCGTTTGGAGGGTTGAGGAACTTGCTTATCATCGCCTCCAGCGGAGCCATCTCAGACTCGGCGTCACTGCTGGAGTCCATGAATTTTGCTAGTGATGGGAGTTGATCGAAGAGCGTCATGCCGTACCTCCGCTCTGAAGAATGTCAATTACCTTGGCGGCCTCATCCTTAGTCAGCTCTTTAGCGGTGCCGATCTCGCGGTTGATCGCCGTCGATGTAAACCCGTGCTTGGACTCCGGGGTATCGAACCCGGCCTCGCGCAGAAGGATTGAGAGCTTTTTCAGTTGAGGCCCGGTGATCAGCTCGACTGATTCGATGGGAAGTTCCGGCTGTGCGTCGTCGGGCGGTGGTGGCTGATCCGTAGGTGGTGGATCTGTGGCAGCCCTGGCTTGGGCGACAGTGCGCGGCTTGATCCCGGTCGAAGGAACCGGCTGGGCGCTGTTGCGCCGCTTGGGCTTCGGCTCAGCCACTTCGGCCGCCTGCTCTGCGATGTCGCCCACCGGATGCACCGGGACCGACTCGGGCACCGGGGTCAGCGCTGGCCGCTCGGCCGGGAAGTCCAGCACCTTGCCCGTGCCTTGCTCGACCATGACAGGTGGTGGCTGGGTGCCGGCCATCAGCTGTCCCGGCGAGACCTCCACGTCAAGGACTGGGACCGCGAACCTTCGCGTGCCTTCGCCGACCCTCTTGACCATCCGCTGCTCTAGTCGCAGTCGTGCGGGCAGCATCTGCCCTCGGCCGGCGGCCAGTTGTACGACCTCGACGGCGCCCTGGAGCTCGACGGCGGCGTAGTAGCCGGAGGTGTCGATGCGCCACACGCCGAGACCCGGGAGGTCGCGCAGCATCACTGACAGCCGGGTGTGGATGTTGCACTCGCGCTTGTCGGGGTCGCAGATGCACGGGCCGTCGCTGATGGACTCATAGCGGCCGTCACAGCGGCGCTGGCATCCTCCCCCGCTCCACAGTTCGTAATGCTGGCTGAAGCTCATGTCGGCGGGCGGCACGATGACGTTGAGGCTGTCGGAGCTTGTGACTACCTCCCATTGCGCACCCGCAGGCGCTTCCCATTGCGCCGGCGTTCCGCCGTAGAGGTGGGCGGCCTGCTCGATGCGGGTGCGGTCGGATGAGGTCAGGCGGAAGGTGGTCAGCTTTTCGGGCCGCTTGCGCCCGTTGCCACTGGCGACCTGCTGGCCGATGCGGATCCGCCCAGCCTCGGCTAAGCGTCGCTGCAAGTCGATAATCATTCGGCTCCTGTCGGGGTGAGCGGGTCGCGCATGACGGTCTTGGAGGTTTCCTGAAGCCAGCGAAAGGCTTCGAGGACGTAAAGGAACGCGGTGTGCACTTCCTCGTCGCAGCGGATCGGGTAGGACTCGCAGGACTCGGGGCTGAGTTGGATCACTAGGCCGGTATCGACCTCGGGCACGGCCACGGCCAGCTCGCGCTCAGTCGCGGAGAGCAGGTAGTAGCGGCGCCGAAACTTCTCGAACCTTCGGGGCCGCCACACTGCGGCGGCTTCGGCGTGGCGATACGCGGACAGCTGCAGGGCTACCTGCTCGGGGTAGGGCGTCTTGAGCTTGCCGCGGGAGTCAAAGGGATCGCGGGTGGTCTTGTAGTCGATCAGGAACCGGACGCCGTCGATGGTGAGGAACCCGTCGGCCTGGCCGGCGTAACCGTAGGTCGGCGAGTAGACGGTGACCTCGGTGGCCTGGTAGCTCGGGGTGAAGCGCTGTAGCCAGCCGTCGAACTGGTTGAGCATCCGGTCGACGGTCTCGACTTCGGACTTCACATCGAGCTGGCGGCTACCCTTTTGTGCGACCAGCTCTGTGATGAAGTCGCGGTCGGGCCGCGTGCCAGTCAGCGCGTAGGTCTCGCAGACCTTATGGGTTGCGGTGCCGAGATCGGCTGCCGAGAGCCTGGTCTTGGGTGAGCGGAACCGTGCGTCGCGCAGCCACTTGGCAGCCTCGTCTCGGCCACTCTCCTCGACCATGGCCTGCCAGGTGGCACTGCTGTCGATTGCCGCATCAGCGGTCTGCTGAGCGGCCCAGTACATCAGAGCCGGTTTGTCGAGCGCCCCGATGATGGTGGTGACCGACCACAGGCTGATGTCGTCAGCCTCCGGTTTGTCCACCTCGATCGGCTCCTGGCCGATGTCGGATTCAACTGTTGTCATACCTTTTTCCCTTTCATCTGTTGGTGATCACGGTGAGACTGAAGGGCTGCCCGGTCATCGGGCACACGTCGCGGCCGAGGCGGTCGGTGTGCCCGGCGATGTTGGACTTGATCGTGGAGTGAGCGATCTGCCGGCAGACCGGGCAGCGGCGCTTCACTGGAAGATCTTCTGAACTGACGCCACGCACTTCGGGCAAGCCGTTGAGGTCGACAGGTCGGGCGAGTCAGCCTCTAGTGGACGCCTAGAGCGCCGGATTGTTATCCGTACAGTCGCCCAGTCAAAAGGCCTTTGATTGCCTAGACCTGAAACCTTTTCGGTGACGCCGCAGCCATCACAGACGTAAACGACGGCCATCAGAACGGCGCGTCGATAGCGGAGTCGTCCCACCCGTTAGCGGCGGGCGCAGGTTTGGCGACGCCGCCGGCCTTCACCGGCGTGGCGGTGGCGTACTTGAGGCTGGGGCCGATCTCCTCGACCTCGAGCTCAATGGTGGTCCGCTTGTCGCCGTCCTTCTCGTAGGACCGTTGCTTGACCTTTCCGGTCACGATGACCCGGTTGCCCTTGTGCAGGCTTTGCGCGACATTCTCGGCCGCCTCGCGCCAGAGGCTGCAGCGCATGAACAGCGCCTCGCCGTCGGTCCACTCGTTGGTGGCCTTGTTGTAGATGCGCGGGGTGTGCGCGACGGTGAAGTTCACCACCGCGGCCCCGGAGTTGATGTAGCGCAGCTCGGGATCGGCGACCAGGTTGCCGATAAGGGTCAGGGTGTTCACAGTTTCTCCTCGGTCAGATAGGGGCACAAGCACTTGTAAGTGGTGTCGTAGACGGGGTCGTAGGACTCACCCATGCAGCGACCGGTGGCGTCCTGGTGCTCGCTGGGTAGGTGTCCGCAGCCGCACTCGGTCATGAGGCGACCTTGCGGCGCTTGGCCTCGGTGGCGAATGTGACCAACTCTGGGGTGGGCTGCACGCTGTACCGATGCAGCTGGCGCAGTAGCGAATTGGGCTGCATCTCCCACTTGCGCAGGATGTCGAAATCGCTGTAGCCCAGCTCGCGCAGCTCGGTGTAGCGCTCGACGAACTTGGGCTTGGCGTGGATGCCGGTGTCGGGGTGCGCCTCG
>CAIVGK010000095.1 GCA_903905475.1 uncultured Burkholderiales bacterium
ACCAGCGCTTGCTGGCCGTAGCCCACGTTGACGCACCACAGGCCGGACATGGCGTCGAAGATCTTGTGGCCCTCGCTGTCCCACAGGTAGAGGTTGTCGGCGCGGGTCATGACGCGCGAGCCCTTGGCGGCCAGCGCCTTGAAGTCGGTGAACGGGTGCAGGTAATGCGCCGCGTCGGCGGCCTGCCATTCGGCGGTGCTGCGGGTGCCGGCGGGCTGATCGAGTTGCAAGGCGTGGGAGATGTCGTTCATGGGGTGAGGGTCTGCGGCTCAGACGTGCAGCAGCAGGTGCTCGCGCTCCCACGGCGAGATGACCTTCATGAACTCGTCGTGCTCGATCTCCTTGACCTCGGAGTACACCGTGATGAACGACTTGCCCAGCACATCGTGCAGGTCTTTCTCGTCGGCGAGCCAACCCAGCGCTTCGCTCAGCGATCGCGGCAGCTGGTACTCGGACAGGTAGGCGTCGCCCTTGCATTCGGCCGCCGGCTCGATGCGGTTCTTGATGCCGAGGTAACCGCAGGCCAGCGTGGCGGCGAGCGCCACATAGGGATTGGCATCGGCGCCGATCACGCGGTTTTCGATGCGCCGGGCGGCCGGCGTGGCCACCGGCGAGCGGATGCCCACGGTGCGGTTGTCGGTGCCCCACTGGATGTTGATCGGCGCGGCGGTCGAGCGCGCGAGCCGGCGGTAGGAGTTGACGTAGGGCGCGAGCAACGCCATCGCCGCCGGCGTGTACTTCTGCAGGCCGCCGATGTACCAGTAGAACTCCTTCGAAGGCGACCCGTCGGGGTTGCTGAAGATGTTGTGGCCGGTCTCCTTGTTGAGCAGGCTTTGGTGCACGTGCATGGCGCTGCCGGGCTCGTTGGCCATCGGCTTGGCCATGAAGGTGGCGTACATCTCGTGGCGCAGCGCGGCCTCGCGGATGGTGCGCTTGAAGAAGAACACCTCGTCGGCCAGACCCAGCGGGTGGGCGTGGAAGAAGTTGATCTCCATCTGGCCCGCGCCCACCTCGTGGATCAGCGTGTCGACGTTGAGCTCCATCTTTTCGCAGTAGGCGTAGATGTCTTCGAACAGCGGGTCGAACTCGTTCACCGCGTCGATCGAATACGCCTGCCGCGAGGTCTCCGCGCGGCCGCTGCGGCCCTTGGGCGGGCGCAGCGGCGTGTTGGGGTCGGCGTTGCGCTCGATCAGATAGAACTCGAGTTCGGGGGCGACCACCGGCGACCAGCCCTCGGCGTCGTACAGGTCGCAAATGCGCCGCAGCACCGAGCGCGGTGCGAACGGGATCATCACCCCGTGGCGATCGAAGCAGTCGTGAATGACCTGCGCGGTGGGGTCCACCGCCCACGGCACGATGCGCACCGTGGAGGCGTCGGGGCGCAGGTGCATGTCGCGATCGGTCGCGTGGATCACGTCGTAGTAGGGCCCCTCCTCGGGGAACTCGCCGGTCACCCCGATGGCGACGATGGCCTCGGGCAGCCGCATGCCGCGGTCTTCGGTGAACTTCTCGCGCGGCAAGATCTTGCCGCGGGCCACGCCGGTCAGGTCGGGCACGAGGCATTCGATCTCGGTCACCCGGCGCTCGTTGAGCCAGTTCTCGAGATCGCTGAATGTGAAGTCTTTTCGAGCCACCATCTGCATCACCTCGTCGGGATCACGCCAAACTGTGTGTGGAAGGGTACTTGGGTTGCTGTCCCACGCAACGTCCGTGCCCGCTGGAATTGTGGTTGGCCGACCCAGCCCATGGGTCAGCCGCCTGGATGAGCGCCGCGATGGCGGTCACGATATTGCCGGCAAGCCTCGCCGAACGCCTCGAAGACACGGCTTGACACCGGGTTGTGGCGTGCTTGCCACTCGGGATGCCACTGCACGCCCAGCGCAAAGCCTCCCGAACCGCTGGCCGAGAACGCTTCGACCAGCCCGTCGGGCGCGCGTGCCTCGACGCGCAAACCGGCGGCGAGCCGCTGCACGCCTTGGCCATGCACGGAATTGACCTCGATCGAATCGCGCTGCAGCAAGCCGGCCAGCAGCCCGCCGGGCGCCACCGCCAGCGTGTGGGCCGTGGCGTAGACCACCTCGGGCGGGACGTTGTCGGCGCCGCGGTGATCGCGATGCCCCTCGAGTTCGTGCACCGCCTGGAACAAGCTGCCCCCGAGCGCCACGTTGACTTCCTGAAAGCCGCGGCAAATGGCCAGCAACGGGATGCCGCGCTCGATGGCCCGCGGAATCAGCGCCAGCGTGGAGGCATCGCGCGCCGGGTCGAGCGGCAAGCTGGTGTCGTGGACTTGCTCGCCGAAGTGGCTGGGGTGCACGTTGGACGGCGAGCCGGTCAGCAGCACGCCGTCGGCCATGTCGAGCAGGTCGTCGAGCTCGCCGGGGTGCTCGATGCCGGGGAACAGCAGCGGCATGCAACCCACCAGCCGAACGGCATCGGTGTACTTTTTGCCGACGACGTGGAAAGGATGCTCACCGAGCATCCGGTTGCAGGCGGGCACGAGAACGAGGGGGTGTCGCGTCATGGCGTCAGCTCTTCAAAGCAGGTCTTTCAGCCGGTAGTAGGCCATGCCCGCCACCAGCGCAGGCGTGCGCAGCATGCGCCCACCGGGAAACGCACGGTGCTCGATGCGGCTGAAGGTGTCGAAGCGGCGGGCATCGCCGTCGATGGCTTCGGCCACCAACCGGCCGGCCAGGCCGGTGAGCGCCAGGCCGTGGCCCGAAAACCCCTGCAGGTAATACACGCTCGACAGGTGCGCACCCGCGCTGTCCATGCGGTCAGACAGCCGGCCGAAATCGGGTGCGCGGTTCATCGAGATGTCGACGAAGCCGCCCCAGGCGTATTCGACGCGGGTGTTGGCGAGCTGCGGGAACGTCCGGGCCATGCGCCGCTGCAGGCCCGCCTCGAGATCGCGCGGCGTGGCGGTGCTGTAGCTCACGCGCCCGCCGTAGAGCATGCGGTGATCGCTCGCCGGTGCCACACCGCCCGAGCTTGAAACGGCATCGCTCACCGGCCGGAAGTAGTCGAGCACGAAGTTGGTGTCGCTCACCGCCGCGCCCGAGGGGATCAGCGACTGAGCGAGCGTGGGCTCGATCGGCTCGGACGTCACGATGTAGGTGCCCACCGGCATGATGCGCGGCTCGAGCACCGGCGCCACGCCTTGCAGATAAACGTTGCCCGCGAGCAGCACCTGCGAGGCGCGCACGCTGCCCTTCGCGGTGCGCAAGCGCACTGCGCTGAGCGGCAACGGGCCGGCATCGAGCGCGGTGACGGGCGAGTCCTCGAACAGCCGCACACCCAGCTGCGCCGCGCCGCGGGCCAGCCCCAGCGTGTACTTCAACGGGTTCAGGTGGCCGGAGCGCGCATCGAACACGCCGCTGTGAAAGCGCGGGCTGGCGATCCACTGCGGCATTTCGGCGGGCGTGATCCAGGTGGTGTCGAACCCGTAGTGCTGCTGCATGTGCGAGCGCCACGCCTGCAGTTCACGCGCCTTGCGCTCGTTGACCGCCAGGCTCAGGTAGCCGGCGCGCCAGCCGCAGTCGATGTGGAAGCGCTCGCAGCGCGCGGCGATCAGCGCCAGCGCCTCGAGCGTCATGGCCCACACGCGGCGGGCTTCGTCGAGGCCGAGTTGCGACTCGATGGCGTGCTGGTCGCACGCCAGTCCCGCCAGCGCTTGCCCGCCATTGCGACCCGACGCGCCCCAGCCCAGCCGCCGCGCTTCGAGCAGCACCACGCGGTGGCCGCGATCGGCCAGCTCGATGGCGGCCGACAAGCCGGCCAGACCGCCGCCGACGATGGCCACGTCGCACTCGATGTCGCCGTCGAGCGCCGCCCGGGGCGCTTCGCGCTCGACGGTGGCGTCGTAGTACGAGTGGCGCGCCAGATCGCGGTCGGTGTCGAGAAAACTCATGCGTGGCGGTGTCTGAGGGGGCGGTGCGCCGTGCGGTGTCGAGGCGCCGGGGTGCTCAGGCCGCGCGCGTGATGGCCTGGGCCAGCGTGCCGATGATGTGATCGATGTGGTGCGGCTCGATGATCAGCGGCGGCGACAGCGCGATGGTGTCGCCGGTGTTGCGCACCAGCACGCCGTGCTCCCAGCAGTCGAGGAACACCGCAAACGCGCGCTTGCCGGGCTCGCCCGGGATCGGCGCGAGCTCGATGCCACCGACCAGGCCCATGTTGCGCACGTCGACGACGTTGGGCAGCCCGGCCAGCGTGTGCACCGCGGCTTCGAAGGTGGCCGCCATGTCGCTTGCGCGGGTCAGCAGACCTTCTTCGGCGTAGGTGTCGAGCGTGGCGAGTGCCGCGGCGCACGCCAGCGGGTGGCCCGAGTAGGTGTAGCCGTGGAAGAACTCGATCAGGTGCTCGGGGCCGGTCATGAACGCATCGTGGATGAAGCGCTGCGCGAACACCGCGCCCATCGGCACGCAGCCGTTGGTCAGGCCCTTGGCCACGGTCATCAGGTCGGGCGTGACGCCCAGGTGGTTGGCCGCAAAGGGCGACCCCAGACGGCCGAACCCGGTGATCACCTCGTCAAAGATCAGCAAGATGCCGTGCTTGTCGCAAATCGAGCGCAGCCGCTGCAAATAGCCTTTGGGCGGCACCAGCACGCCGGTCGATCCGGCCAGCGGCTCGACGATGACCGCGGCGATGGTCGAAGCGTCGTGCAGCGCGACCAGCCGCTCGAGGTCGTCGGCCAGTTCGGCGCCGTGCTCGGGCTGGCCGCGGGTGAAGGCGTTGCGCAGCGGGTCGTGGGTGTGGCGCAGGTGGTCGACGCCGCCGAGCATCGGGCCGAACATCTTGCGGTTGGCCACCATGCCGCCCACCGAGATGCCGCCAAAGTTGACGCCGTGGTAGCCGCGCTCACGGCCGATCAAGCGGGTGCGCTGGCCCTCGCCGCGCACGCGGTGGTAGGCCAGGGCCATCTTCAGTGCGGTTTCCACCGACTCCGAGCCCGAGTTGGTGAAGAACACCTTGTCGAGGCCCGGCGGGGTCAGCTGGACCAGCCGATCGGCCAGCTCGAACACCTTGGGGTGCGCCATCTGGAAGGGCGGCGCGAAATCGAGCTCGGCGGCCTGCGCCTGAATGGCCTGCACGATGCGCGGGCGCGCATGGCCGGCATTCACGCACCACAAACCGGCCACACCATCGAGCACCTGCCGGCCCTCGGGCGTGGTGAAGTGCATCCCCTGGGCCTTGGACACCAGCCTCGGCGCCGACTTGAACTGCCGGTTGGCGGTGAACGGCATCCAGTAGGCGTCGAGGGGCGTTGTCATGGGCAAGGCTTTCGGTGGCGGATCGTTCGAGGTTATCCCAGCTTTTTCCGGGCCAGCTGGCCGCACAGGTACGTCCACACGAGCGTGGACGCGGCGTGGCTGGTGAGTTCGGCGTGGTCGTAGGCCGGCGCGACTTCGCAGCAGTCCATGCCGACGAAGGGCAGGTCAGCGAGTTCTTCCAGCAAGCTGAGCAACTGGTTGGTGGTCAGGCCGCCCGGCTCGGGCGTGCCGGTGCCCGGGGCAAACGCGGGATCCAGGCAATCGATGTCGATGGTCAGGTAGACCGGCGGGTTGCCGTGCGCGGCCAGCCGCTGCCGGATGCCGTCGGTCACGCTTTGCAGTTGCTGCGGGCTCTCGAGCCCGCGCAGGTCGCGGGCGGTGTGGATCAGGCCACCCTGATCGCGCACGTACTCGCGCGCCGAACGCTCGCCGGCCGAGCGGATGCCGATCTGGGTGACGCAAGGTGCCAGCACCAGCCCTTCCTGGATGGCCTCGTAGACCCACGTGCCGTGTCCGCTGGGTTCGCCGAAGTGGTCGGTCCAGGTGTCGCAATGCGCATCGAAATGCAGCACGGCCAGCGGCTGGCCCAGCCACGCCCGGTAAGCGCGCAGCAAGGGCAGGGTGATCGAGTGGTCGCCGCCCAGCCACACCATGTGGTGCTCGCGGATGAGCGATGCCACCCGCGGGGCCATCGCCGAGCGCATGCGCTCCAGGCTGGTGTTGGGCAGCGTCAGGTCACCGGCATCGGCCAGGTGCCCGAGGGGCGACACATCGAAGTGCGGGTGGATGGCATCGCACAGCATGTGGCTGGCCTGGCGGATGGCGTTCGGCCCGAAACGTGCGCCAGGGCGGTGCGTGACCGAGCCATCCCAGGCGATGCCCGCCACCACGTAGGGCGCCACTTCGCGGGTTGGCTCGCCAAGGGCCGGCACCTTGAGGAAGGAACTGTTGGACAAGAAGGCAAAGGAAGTCATGGATCGCGTCCGCTCGAGTTGCTGCACTGCATCAAACTTTACCGAATGGCAAAAACCGCTACCGCATCATGAAAAGCAATCGGTAACCTGTTGTTTTCATTCGGATATAAATTTGGTCTTATATAAGACATAAGTCTTTTCTTTTGGTCGTCGGGAAAGTATCCTCTCGCCTGCAGTCAAGCGTTTCGCCTCGTCCGATTCTTGCTTGACCCCCCGTTTCTTCGTTTCCAACGCCCTCAACTGGAGCTCTCTACATGACCACACTGTCCCGCGAACAACAAGTTGCCGCCATCGAAAAAGACTGGGCCGAAAACCCACGCTGGAAGGGCATCAAGCGCAGCTACACGGCCGCCGATGTGGTGCGCCTGCGCGGCTCGGTGCAAGTTGAGCACACCCTGGCCAAGCGCGGCTCCGAAAAGCTGTGGGGCCTGCTGCACAGCGAGCCGTTCGTCAACACGCTGGGCGCGCTGACCGGCAACCAGGCCATGCAGCAAGTCAAGGCCGGCCTCAAGGCCATCTACCTGTCGGGCTGGCAAGTCGCTGGCGACGCCAACCTGGCTGGCGAGATGTACCCTGACCAGTCGCTGTACCCAGCGAACTCGGTGCCCATGGTCGTCAAGCGCATCAACAACACCTTCACCCGTGCCGATCAGATCCAATGGTCCGAAGGCAAGGGCGACACCGACTTCTTCGCACCGATCATTGCTGACGCGGAAGCCGGTTTCGGCGGCGTTTTGAACGCGTTCGAGCTGATGAAGTCGATGATCGATGCCGGCGCATCGGGCGTTCACTTCGAAGACCAGCTGGCTTCGGTCAAGAAATGCGGCCACATGGGCGGCAAGGTGCTGGTGCCAACGCGTGAAGCCGTTGCCAAGCTGCAAGCCGCTCGTCTGGCTGCCGACGTGTCGGGCACGCCCACCCTGGTGATCGCCCGGACCGACGCTGAAGCCGCCGACCTGGTGACCAGCGACGTGGACGACAACGACAAGCCATTCATGACCGGCGAGCGCACCGTCGAAGGCTTCTACCGCAGCAAGGCCGGCCTCGATCAGGCGATCTCGCGCGGTCTGGCTTACGCCGAAGTGGCCGACATGGTGTGGTGCGAAACCGGCAAGCCTGACCTGGCTTATGCCAAGGCTTTCGCTGACGCGATCCACGCCAAGTTCCCAGGCAAGCTGCTGGCTTACAACTGCTCGCCTAGCTTCAACTGGAAGAAGAACCTGGACGACGCGACCATCGCCAAGTTCCAGCGCGAACTCGGCCTCATGGGCTACAAGTTCCAGTTCATCACCCTGGCTGGCTTCCACAGCCTGAACTACTCGATGTTCAACCTGGCCTACGGCTACGCTCGCAGCAACATGACCGCTTTCGTCGAGTTGCAGCAAGCCGAATTCGCTGCCGCCGACCGTGGCTTCACGGCCGTCAAGCACCAGCGCGAAGTGGGCACGGGTTACTTCGATGCCGTCACCACGACGATCGAAGCCCAGGCATCGACCGGCGCGTTGAAGGGCTCGACCGAAGACGAACAGTTCTTCGACAAGGACGAGCACTGATCGCTCGACTGCTGAACCGGCGGCCCCTCGGGGCCGCTCGCAGCCCGAAAGCCTCTGGCCTTCGGGCTGTTTTCATTGGCCGCGTGGTTGCATTCGCGTGGCTGTCGGGGCGCTTCGACCACGTCGTGTACCGATTCAACACCACCAGCGGTGCCGTCAACACGATCAAGGTCGGCCAGGAGCCGCACGGATTGACGGTGTGGCCGCAGCCCGGTCGCTACAACCTGGGCCACACGGGCAACCTGCGCTGAGCGTTCAGCGCCGCGGAGTGGCCGCCGGCTTGAGCAGGCTGCGAATGCGCTTGCGCTTGACGGGCGGGGGTGCGGATGCGGTGGGCTCGTGACCCGGTGATTCGGTCACCTCGGCTTGCGCCACGGGCAGCGCGTGTGTTCCATCCGTGTAGCGCGGCGGCCAGTCCTTGAGCGTGGTTTGCCGCAGCAATGACACGGCGCCTGCGGCGCTGTAGCTGCGCTCGAGCACGTGCGTGACGACTCCACGGCCCACGCGCTCGCTGATGAGCAGCGTCGAGCAGCGCGTGCCGTAGCTGCTGTCGGGCGTGCGGATGAATGCCGACGACAGCTGGCGCTCCACCTCCAGCGGCACCCCCGTCGAGGGCAGGTCGTCCTCGTCAGCAAGGCTGCGGTCGGCGAGTGCCGCCCACAAATCCGAGACCAGCCCGTCGAGCGACCCGGCGGCGCTCAGGCTGCGCGCCAGGCTGGCCTTCAGCCGATTGGTTTTCGGCCACGGCGAGTCGAGCAGCGCGTTCGACACGCCGAAAACGCCTCGCTCCAGTCGCCTCGGGCTGGCACTCAGCGACGAGCCCCAGAAGCACTCGCCACGCTGGAAGTCGGCCGCGATCAGGTTGAAGCCGTTGTGCCCCGACAGCAGGGTGCGGGTCCAGAAACGGTCGGTGGGCTCCTGCGCCGACAACCACCGCGGCACGATCAGCCCGCGCGACGGTGCTTGCAGATCGACACGCGACGGATCGCGCACGTTGGTGATCATCGCCAGTCGACCGGCCGCCGTGAGACCCAGCCAGGTGCCGCCGGCCGCCAGATCTCGCCCGCCCAGGATCGCCGGGCCACCGCCCTCAGGCGTCCACCAACCGAGCCGGGCCGAAGGCCGGGCGAAGTACTCATCGCGATTGGCCGCAATGACCAGGGGAAAGCGCCGGCTCTGGTCAATGGCCAGCCCGATCAGGCACATGCGTCAAACACCTCCGGGTGGCGCGCACCGCTGCGCAGGTCGGCCCAGCTTGCCGCGTGGTGCTCGATCAGCGCCGCGCAGGTGGCATCGACCCCGGCGGGGTGGCCGATCGGGTCCAGCGCATAGGTTTCCATCCAGGTGTACTCGCCGGTGGCGTTCTCGAGCGGGCGGCGCAGCAAGCGAGACTGCAGCTGCGGGATTTCGACGCGCAATGCGGCTTGCATGCAGCGCACCGCTTCGGTGATGGCCGCCGCCTGGTGCGCCGCGGCGCGGTAGTAGACGAACAGCTCGCACGGCATGGCGAGGCCCGTCAGGCCGCAGCGCCGGTCTCGCCGTCCACCGCCGTTGGCACGTCGTAGGGCATGGGCAGCCTTGTCAGCAGCCCGCCATCGGCAGCCCCCAGATGCAGACTTCCGGCGCCCAGTGCCGACAGCTTGACTTCAACCAGCGCCACAAACGACGACGCCCCCGCCGCGCTGGGCCGCTCCGCCGCATGGACCACCCTGCCTGCAGGTTGGCCGGCATCGGCGCTGTGAAACACCTCCTGGCCGGCCTCCGGGCTCGCGTCGCAGCTGAACAAAAAGGCGCGCCGCTTGGCCGTGGCGCGGTATTGCGACCGGGCCACCACTTCCTGGCCCGGGTAGCAGCCCTTCTGGAAATTGACCGCACCGATCAGTTCGAAATTGAGCATTTGCGGCACGAACTGGTCGACGGTGGCAGCCTCGATCACCGGGATGCCGGTTTCGACTTCGAGCTGCTGCCAGTGCTGCAGCGCCGTGGCATCCGGCAGCACCTGCAGCGCATGGCCGCCGACGCGTTCGCTCACGCGCCAGGCGCGCGCGATGCCCGACGCATCGGGCAGGCGAATGCAGCTGACGCCTGTCGCCTCGCTGCGCCCCCACGGCGGCAGGCCTTCAGTCGCTTCCAGGGCCGCCTGACCCGTGAGACCGAGCAGTTGAACGTCAGCCGTCGCGTCGCTCAACTGGCATTGGGCGCGCATCACGAACATCGACAGGCGCTTCAAGGTGGCCGCCAGCACACTGGCGTGGCAAGCCAGCAGCACTTCTTGCGCGTTGGGCTTCCACATCACGAAGCTCGCCAGCAAACGCCCCTTGGCCGAGCAGTAGCCCGCCAGCCGGGCCTCGGCGGGCCCGAGGTGCAGCACATCTTGCGTGAGCTGGCCGTGCAGAAAACTCGCTGCGTCGGCTCCGCGGGCACGGATCAAGCCCCATTGGGGCAGCTCGACAGCGTTCGATGAAGGCAGGTTCGTGGTCATGCGCCGATTATGATTTGGCCGCCCCGCAGCAGCCGCCCAAGCTGTCCCAGCGAGGTGCAGCGCCGCACCGCGTGATCGCCAGGGGATACCGGTTGAGAACTTTGAAGTCCGCGTTGATCGCGAGCCTGCTGGCGCTGCTGCTGAGCGCGGGTGCGATCTGGGTGTGGTTGCACCAGCCGCTGCCGACGTCGGTCCAGACGGTCGAGCTGTCGATCGAGCCCGGCACCACGCCCAGACGCATTGCCGAAGACTGGGTCAGCGCTGGCGTTCAAACGCCCCCGTGGCTGCTCTACCAGTGGTTTCGCTGGTCTGGCGATGCCAAGCGCATCCGCGCGGGCAGCTACCAGATCGATCGCCCCACCACGCCCATCGAACTGCTCGAGATGATGGTCAGCGGCAACGAGACGATGGCCTTCGTGCGGCTCACCGAGGGCTGGACTTTGAGTCAGGTGCGCGCCGAACTGGCCCGCGCCGACGCCTTGAAGCCACTCACCGCGGCCATGAGCCATGCCGAGTTGATGGCTGCGCTGGGCGACGGCGACACGCCCGCCGAGGGCCGCTTCTTCCCCGACACCTACTCATACAGCAAGGGCAGTTCCGACCTGGCCGTGCTGCGGCGCGCCCATCGCGCGATGAAGCAGCGGCTCGAGGCCGTCTGGGCCGAGCGCTCGCCGGACACGCCGCTGCGCAGCGCCGACGAGCTGCTCATCCTGGCTTCGATCGTCGAGAAGGAAACGGGCAGCCCCACTGACCGAGGCAAGGTGGCTGCCGTGTTCATCAACCGGCTTCGTCTGGGCATGCCGCTGCAGACCGACCCCAGCGTGATCTACGGTGTGGGTGAGTCGTTCGACGGCAATTTGCGCCGCCGCGACCTGCAAAAGGACACGCCTTACAACACCTACACCCGCAACGGGCTGCCGCCCACGCCGATCGCCATGCCGGGCAAGGCCTCGCTGCTGGCGGCCGTGCATCCGCAGCCGATCAAGGCGCTGTATTTCGTCGCGCGTGGCGACGGCTCGAGTGAATTCAGCGATGACCTCGCCGCCCATAATCGGGCGGTGAACAAGTACCAGCGCGGCCGCTAGGCCGGCCAGATCCCTCTCATGCACGCCGCCGAGGCCGCCACGCGCGGGCTGTTCATCACCTTCGAGGGCATCGACGGTGCGGGCAAGAGCAGCCACATCGACGCCATGGCCGCGCACTTGCGCGCTTCGGGTCGCAGCGTTTTGGTCACCCGCGAGCCCGGCGGCACGCCGCTGGCGGAGCGGCTGCGTGGCGAGTTGCTCAACACGCCCATGGATGAGCTCACCGAAGTGCTGCTGGTGTTTGCGGCGCGGCGCGATCATCTGACCCAGGCCATCGAGCCGGCGCTGTCCCGCGGGACCACGGTGCTGTGTGACCGCTTCACCGATTCGACCTTTGCGTATCAAGGGGCAGGGCGGGGCTTTGATGCCGGTGTTTTGCAGCAACTCGAGTCCTGGGTTCAGCACGACTTGCAGCCCGATCTGACGCTGTGGTTTGACATCCGTCCCGAACAAGCGGCGCAGCGCCTGAGCACGGCCCGCTCGCCCGATCGCTTCGAGCAGCTCGACACGGCGTTTTTCCATCGGGTGCGCCACGGTTATGAGCAGCGTGCCCGGTCGCACGCGAGGCGCTTTGTGCGCATCGACGCGGGGCTTGATCGCGAGTCCGTCGCATCCCAGGTGGCCGACGTCCTGAAGGCTCGCGGATGGTGATCGACGAGACCTCGGCGGCGCTGCCGTTGCGGCCCTGGCTGGGCGAGCCCTTGCGCGCAGCGCTGGCTTCGCAGCAGGCGCACGCGATCTGGCTGCACGGGCCGGCCGGAGTCGGGCAGTTCGATCTGGCGCTGGCGCTGGCCCAGGCGTGGCTGTGCGAAGCCGGTGACGCCAACGCCTCGCCCCGCGTGGCCTGCGGCCTGTGTGCCAGTTGCCGCCTGGTGCGCGCACGTTCGCACCCCGACCTGATGGTGCTGGTGCCCGAGGCTCTGCGCGAATCGCTGGGCTGGAATGCCGGCGACGATGAAGACGGCAGCGCCGCGGAAAGTTCCTCCAAGCGCAAGCCCAGCAAGGACATCCGCGTCGAGGAGGTTCGGCGCATCGTCAGCTTTGCGCAGTCGACCGCTGCCCGGGGGCGAGGCAAGGTGGTGGTGCTGTTTCCGGCCGAACGCATGAACGCGATCTCGGCCAACGCGCTGCTGAAGACGCTGGAAGAGCCCCCCGGCAACCTGCGCTTCGTGCTGGCCGGGGCGTCGACCGACGCCTTGCTGCCCACCATCCGCAGCCGCTGCCAGTCGCTGCGCCTGGGCGTGCCCGACACGCGCGTCGCCGCCGAGTGGCTGGCATCGCAAGGCGTGAGCCAGCCCGAGGTGCTGCTCGCTGCGGCCGGCGGTCAGCCCGAAGAAGCGCTTGCCTGGTCCAAGGAGGGTCTGGACGCCCGGACCTGGCTGGCGCTGCCAGGGCAGCTCATGCGCGGCGAGGTGGGCGGCCTATCGGCTTGGCCGATCGCTCGCGTGGTCGATGTGTTGTTCAAGGTGTGCCACGACGCGATGCGCGCGGCCGCGGGTGCCGCACCGGTCTATTTCACGCAGGCCGAACCCCGGTTTCAAGCCGATCCGCAGGCCCTCGCGAGCTGGTACGACGAGCTTTGCCGTCTGGCCCGCCACGCCGAGCACCCCTGGCAGGGCGCACTCACGATCGAGTGGTTGGTGTCGCAGACCCGATCGGCCTTGAGCGCGCCCTCGGCTGCGAGGCGTTCGCTAAACTGACCCCATGAGCGAACGCGACGCCCCAGCTTCTGCACCACTGAACATGCTGTCGATGCCAGCGGTGGCGGCGCGTCCCGCCGTGATCCAGCTGGTGTTTCGCGAGAAGGGTGCGCTGTACGCGGCGTACATGCCGGTGCTCAGCGAAGGCGGTGTTTTCGTGCCGACCACCCGCGACTATCGGCTGGGCGAGGACATCTACTTGCTGTTGACGCTGCCGGATGACCCTCAGCGCTACCCGGTGGCCGGCAAGGTGGCCTGGATCACGCCACTCAATGCCTCGGGAGGCCGCACCCAAGGCGTCGGCGTGCGTTTTCCGGTGGACGAAAAGACGCGCGTGTTGCGCTTGCGGATCGAGGAAATCCTGGGCACGTCGATTTCATCGTCGAAGCCGACCCAGACCATCTGACTGTGTTCGTCGATTCACACTGCCACCTGGGATTCCCCGGACTGTTCGAGAAGCTCGAGTCGATTCGCGCCGACATGCGAGCGGCCCAAGTCGGCGGCGCGCTGTGCATTTGCACCACGCTCGAAGAATTCGATCAGGTTCACAGCCTGGCGCTGTCTGACCCCAACTTCTGGGCGAGTGCGGGCGTGCATCCCGACAACGAAGGCGTGCGCGAGCCGACGCTGGACGACCTGCTCGCACTGGCCGCGCTTCCGCGCGTGGTGGCGCTGGGCGAAACCGGCCTCGATTACTACCGCTTGAACGGCCGAACGGTGGCCGACATGGCGTGGCAGCGCGATCGTTTCCGGGTGCACATTCAGGCCGCCCGACTGAGCGGTTTGCCTCTCGTGATTCACACCCGCAGCGCCTCGAAAGACACCGTGGACGTGCTCACCGCCGTGGGTGAGCGCCAGGTGCGCGGTGTGTTTCATTGCTTCACCGAAACGCTGGAGGTCGCACGCGCCGCGCTCGATCTGGGCTTTTACATCTCGTTTTCCGGCATCCTGACCTTCAAGACGGCCGAAGAGTTGAGGGCGGTGGCGCGCTTCGTCCCGTTGGACCGTTGCCTGATCGAGACCGACAGCCCGTACCTCGCGCCGGTGCCTCATCGGGGCAAGACCAACACCCCTGCGTGGGTGCCATTGGTGGCGCAGCAGTTGGCCTTGCTCAAGGACGTTCCGCTGGAAGACATCGAGCGCATCACCACCCGGAATTTCGAGCTTCTTTTCGGCGTCGAGACCACCAGTGCCCCATGAAATTCCTCATAAACAACTTGAGGTTTGCGGCCTATCTACTTGTTTTAATTGGATTTCAGTGTGCCCACGCGGGACCTTATGACGAGTTCTTCGCGGCCATCAAGCGTGACCACGCCAACACGGTCGAGTCGGTGTTGCGCAACGGGTTTGATCCGAATTCCGTCGACGAGCAAGGCAATCCCGGGTTGGTGCTGGCGCTGAAGGTCGGGTCGTACGACGCCGCGTCGGTGCTGCTGGAAAGCCGCAGGCTGGACCCGGAAGCCGCCAACCCGCTGGGCGAAAACGCCTTGATGATGGCGTGCCTGCGGGGCCAGCAAGCCTTGGCGGCGCGTTTGCTCAAGCGAG
>CAIVGK010000096.1 GCA_903905475.1 uncultured Burkholderiales bacterium
CGTGGGCCCAGGCGCTGAGGTCGTGATCGGGGGGCGTCATGGCCGGGTCCTTGTGGCTGCTGTCATTCGGTCTGTGCGCATCGGGCTTGCATCAAGCCCCGGGTTGCCAGGGCGGCAAGGCGCGGGCGACGGTGGAGATCAGGGCGATGTCGTGCGGCATGGGTCGGGCGGTCAGGTTTGCGGGTGCGTCATTCGATGGGGTCGGCGGCGCCGACATGTCAGCGGTGCTCGCACAGCCCGTCGTCACGCATCCTATGCGGCACGCGTGGCTATAGTCGATTCATGACGACCTCCAGCCCCATCGCACGGCGTGCCCATCTGGCGCAGCTGCTGCAAGCGCAAGGCGGCGGCGTGGCCTTGCTGCCCACCGCGCCCGAGCGGCAGCGCAACTCGGACACCGATCACCCGTACCGCCACGACAGCCACTTCCACTACCTGAGCGGCTTCAACGAGCCCGAGGCGTGGCTGCTGCTGCGCAGCGACGGCCACAGCACGCTGTTTTGCCGCCCCAGCCACCCCGAGCGCGAGATCTGGGACGGCCGCCGCCTCGGTGTCGACGCCGCGCCGGCGGCGCTGGGTGTCGACGCCGCGCTGCCGGTCGACGCCCTCGACGAGACGATGGTCTCGCTGCTGGCCGACCAGCGCGCGATCTGGTTTCCCTTTGGCCGCGGCCCCGAACTGCACACCCGCGTGGCGGGGTGGGTGGCCCGCGTGCGCTCGCGCGAGCGCAGCGGCATCGAATGCCCGACCGCGCTGCACGACCTGCACCCGCTGGTGGCCGAAATGCGGCTGCACAAGGACGCCAGCGAGCTGGCGACCATGCGCCGCGCCGCCACCATCTCGGCTGGCGCGCACCTGCGTGCGATGCGCTACTGCGCGCAGCGCTTTCGCGATGGCGCCACGGCGGTGGCCGAGTACGAGATCGAGGCCGAACTGCTGCATGAATTTCGCCGGCTGGGCTCGCAAAGCCCGGCCTACCCGAGCATCGTGGCCGCTGGCGCCAACGCGTGCGTGCTGCACCACGCGGCCGGTCACACCGAGCTGCGCAGTGGCGAGCTGTGCCTGATCGACGCCGGTTGCGAACTCGATGGCTACGCCAGCGACGTCACCCGCTGCTTTCCCGCCAACGGCCGCTTCAGCGCGCCGCAGCGCACGCTGTACGAGCTGGTGCTGGCCGCGCAGCAAGCGGCCATCGACGCCACGCGCCCCGGACTGCGCCAGCGCGACGCCCACCACGCGGCGGTGCGCGTGCTGGCGCAAGGCCTGCTCGATGTGGGCCTGCTGTCGCGCGATGTGCACGGCGATGTCGATGCGGTGATCGACAGCGCCGCGTACCGCCAGTTCTACATGCACGGCACCGGCCACTGGCTGGGGCGCGACGTGCACGACGTGGGCGACTACATGGCGCTCGACGAGGCGCCCGTCGAGCAGCCCGATGGCCTGGGCGGCACCGTGGTCAAGCGGCCTTCGCGCGTGCTGCGCCCCGGCATGGTGGTGACGCTCGAGCCGGGGTTGTATGTGCGCCCCGCCGCCGACGTGCCCGAAGCGTTCTGGAACATCGGCATCCGCATCGAGGACGACGCGGTGGTCACCGACAGCGGCTGCGAGCTGATCAGCCGCGGCGTGCCGGTCGCCGCCGATGAGATCGAAGCCTGGATGCGCGGCTGAGCCCGCGGCCCACGCCCACCCCGAAAGGAACCCCCTTGAAGCCGATGTCCCACGCGACTGACGATCCGGCCGCCCGCCGCGCCCCGCGCCTGGCGGTGGTCGGCGCCGGCCCGGTGGGGCTGTCGCTCGCGCTGCACGCCGCGCGCAGCCTGCCGCAGTGGCAGATCAGCGTGTTCGACACGCGGGCCATCGATGCCGACGTGTCGGGCGACCCGCGCACGCTGGCGATGTCGCTGGGCAGCGTGCAGCTGCTGCAGCGGCTGGGCGCGTGGCCCGGCGATCTGGCGCAGCCCATCACCGAGGTGCATGTGTCGCAGCAGGGTCCGTCGCTCGAAGGCCTGCTCGGCGAGCGCCTGGGTTCTTGGCTGGGCGAGCCGCATGTGCGCATCGAGGCCCGCGAGGTCGGCGTTCCGATGCTCGGCGCGGTGCTGTCGTATGGCGCGCTCACCAGCGCGCTGCAACAGGCCTGGCTGCGCATGAGCGCGGCCGAGCCCGAACGGCTGATCAACCGCTATTCGACGCCGGTGCGCTCGCTCAAGGCGCTCGACGCGTCGGGCGGGCACGGCGTGGAAGTCGATGCCGACATCGCCGAGGCCTTCGATCTGGCGGTGATCGCCGAAGGCGGGGTGTTCGCCGATCAGGCGCGCAAGGCGATCCACCGCGACTACGGCCAGGTCGCCTGGGTGGGTCGCGTCACGCTCGACGGCGCGCGCAGCGGTGCGGCCTACGAGCGCTTCACCCGCCACGGCCCGGCAGCGCTGCTGCCGCTGGGGCCGGGTCGCGCCGCGCTGGTGTGGTGTGTCGACGTGCGCGACGACCCGGTGGCGCCGCTCAACGATGAGCAGCGCTGCACGGTGCTCAACACCCTCTTCCCGGCCGAGCTTGGGCGCATCACGTCGGTCTCGCCGCTCAAGCGTTTCCCGCTGGGGCTGAACGCCGAGCGCACGCTGATCGACAGCCTTGAGGTCAACGGACGGCGCGTGCCCGGGCGCACGGTGCGCATCGGCAACGCTGCACAGACGCTGCACCCGGTGGCCGGCCAGGGCCTGAACCTGGGCTTGCGCGACGCCTTCGTGCTGGTGCGCGAGCTGACGCGGCACGCCGACATCGACCGCGCGCTGCGCGGGCTCGAGTGGCAGCGCGCGCCGGACCGCTGGTCGACCATCATCGCCACCGATTTCCTCGCGCGCAGCTTCACCTGGCAGCTGCCCGGCGCGAGCGCAGCCCGCGGGCTCGGGCTGGCCGCACTGCAGGCGATTTCGCCGCTGAAATCGGCGCTGACACGGCAGATGATGTTCGGCCGGCGCTGATCGCCGGCGGCCGATGCCGGCCACGTGAAGACCGTCACGCGAATGGCAGCGTCGGGGCTCACTCCGGGCGCGGGGCCGGCGGTAAATTCACCGCGCCCCCCAGCTCTTGTCCGGTGGACTCCCATGGCCCGTCACGCTCCCACCCCCCCTTCCGTGCTGTCCGTCCAAGACGACGGCGACCGTTTGCTCAGCGCCTATGTGCTGGCCTTCGTGATCGCGCTGATCGGTGTGCCTTCGGCGGTGGCGCTGGGCATCTCGTGGGTCGACACGGCCGGACCGACGCGCGGTGACCGTGTGGCGCCGTCGTGGGTGCAGTCCGAGACGGTGCGCGCCACCACCAGCGACGGCACCTCGGTGGTCGCGCGGGTGGCCATCGACGCGCGCAGCGCCGGCACCCGCAGCGCGCTCGAGCAAGAGCGTCAGCAGGTGTCACTGATGCTGCAAAACAGCGTCGCCTCGCATCCGCATCAGGCCGTCCTGGGCGCCCGCGGCATCCAGCGGCTGTCGAGCGACATGCGCGATCGCCTCAACGAGTTCCTGGCCTCGCGTCAGGTCGAGCCCGTGCGCGACGTGGTCGTGCAGGACTTGCTGGTCAAGCAGCGCTAGGGCCGCGCCGGCGCCTGGAAAGTGCGCCGGTGGCTGAGCGCGGGCAGCTGCTCGCGCACCGCGGCCAGCCTTGCCGGATCAAGCTCGGCGAGCACCACGCCTTCGCCTTCGGCCTGCACCGCGAGCACCTCGCCCCAGGGGTCGATGACCATGCTGTGGCCCCAGGTGCGCCGCCCGTTGTCGTGCAGACCGCCTTGCGCCGGCGCGATCACGTAGCACTGGTTTTCGACCGCGCGGGCGCGCAGCAGCAACTCCCAGTGCGCCGCGCCGGTGGTGTGGGTGAAGGCCGACGGCACCGCGATCAGATCGCACGGCGGCTGGCCGGGTTGCGCCATCAGCGAGCGGTACAGCTCGGGGAATCGCAGGTCGTAGCAAATGCTCAATCCGACGCGCAACGGCACCGGCGACTCGGGTGATGGCGCGCTGAACGCCACCGGCTCGCTGCCGGCGCGCAGCACACGCCCTTCGTCGTAGCGCTCGCGGCCGTTGTCAAAGCAAAACAGGTGCAGCTTGTCGTAGCGCGCCGCCAGCCGGCCATCCGGCGCATACACGCAGCAGCTGTTGAAGACCCGCTCGGGGTCCTCGCTGCGGATCGGCAACGTGCCGCCGATCAGCCACACCGCATGGCGGCGCGCCGCCTCGGCCAGCCTGTGCTGGATCGGGCCGGCGCCGGGGGCCTCGGCGATCGTGAGCTTGTCGCGGTCGCTGCAGCCCATCAGGCAGAAGTACTCGGGCAGCGCCACCCAGGCGGCGCCCGCCGCGGCGGCCTGCGCGATCAACCGCTCGGCGCTGGCCAGGTTGCGCTCGACATCGGGCGTCGAGACCATCTGCAAGGCGGCGATCTTCATGGCCGCACGCGCTGAATGTCGGCACCGGGCGCGGAAGCAGCCGACGCCGCAGGCTGCGCGCCGGCGGGCGCCTCGTCGGTGCCCTTGCGATCGATCTTGTCGACCTTCGGATCCGCCCACGGTCCGGTGACGTGGAATTCGCGCGTGTTGGCGGCCATCAGCGGCTTGCGCAACAGCGCTTGCGCCAGAAAGCTGCCCAGGCCGAGCGCCGGGTTGATGGCCGCGTAGGCCAGCGACGCGGTGCCCGCATTGAGCTCGGGCACCACGACCACGCGCAGGTCCTGGGTTTCCTGCGCGATGTCGGCGTGGCCTTCCATCAACACGGCCGCTTGCACGCCACGCATGCGCAAGTTGTTGGTCTTGGCCACGCCTCGCGCGATCTGCAGGTCACCGCTGATGTCGTCGAACGCGAAGCCCTGCTGGAACACATCGCGAAAGTCGAGCAGGAACCGCCGCGGCAGCGCCTGCAAGCTGAGCACGCCAAGCAGCCGCCCGACGCCGGGGTCGGCCTGGAGGAACTGGCCCGAGGCCACCGCGAGGTTGACCTGCCCCGACAGGCTGGGAAAGTCGAGCGACAGCGGCGAGCCGACCCAGGCGAGCTGCCCCGCCATGGCGCCCTTGCCACCGCGCAGCACCTTGCCGTAACCCAGCCGGTCGAGCAGCGCGCCGCTGTCATCGAGCTCGAGCTTGAAGTTGAGCACCACGCGGCGGTTGCCGGCCGCCGCCGAGGTACCCGAGCCCACCCCGAGCGCAGCCCAGTTGCCGCTGGCCGACAAGCGGGCCTCGGGCGTGGTGAGCGCCAGCCTTGTCAGGCGCCATTCGCGAACGGCCTCGCGCGCGTCGGGCCGGCCTTCGCCGACGCCTCGGTTCACCGCTTCCATCTCCATGCGGCCGAGCGACTTGCCGCGCAGCACGAAGTCATCGACCACGACGTCGAGCGCGGGCACGGTGACGGCAACCGGGTCGAGCAGGCTCTCGACGTCGGCCAGCTCATCGCGCGGCAGCGACAAGCGCTTGAGCCGCGCGTACACGCGCCCTGCCGAACCGGCGGCCACGCGCGGCGAGCGGTATTCGATGTAGCCGCTGACCTGCTCGGCCTCGACATTGGCACGCCACAAGGGCCCGTCCTGCGACAAGCCGGCCACCAGCCGGTTGAGCCGCCGGCGGCCCCACTGCAGCTCCTGCGCGCGCAAGGCGATCGTGGCGGGAAAGTAGCCCCCTGCGCCGGCGTCGCCCGCGGCCACGCCACCCGCCGGCAGCACCTTGGCGCTGTCGAACAAGCGCTCCCACGGGTCGAGGTTCACGAGCGCCAGGTTCAGCGCGGCGGCCACCCCCGCGGCGGGCTGCGGCGCCGGCTCGAGCACGCCGATGCCGCCGCGCAGCACGCGCGGGGTGTCACCCGACACGTCGCGCACGAACTGCGTTTGCAGCAGGCCGCCCAAGTCGAGCCGCAGGGTGTCGCGCGGCGGCGCGCCGGCGGCGCCACCGACCTCGGCCAGCGGCGAGACCTGGTAGCGCAGCGCCAGCGGCGACTCGGCGGTTTTCTGGAACGGCGCGGGCAGGTCGCTCGCCAGGCCGACCAGGTTGCTGGTGACCAGCAAGTCGGATTTGCCGCGCAGCAAGCTCAGCGTCATGCGGTACGGCGTCTGGCCGGTGAACGAGGTGGCCAATCGCGCCGGCACCGGCCCGAGCGCCTCGTTGCCGCGGCGCAGGCCTTCGGCGGTGGCGGTGCCCTGGCCGGTGAAGCGCGTCGAGCCATCGGGCTGCGGGCCGCCCTCGATGGTGAACGCGCCACCGAGCATCCGCCCGGAGCCCCCGACGATGCCAAAGCCCTTCTGGGTGAAATCGATGCGCCCGCGCGTGGCACTGAGCAGCGGCACATCGGGGCGCAAGCGCAACTCGCCACCGCCGAGCGTCACGCTGCCGCGCGCCGTCGAGCTCTCGATGCGCGACAGCGGCAGCGCCATCGTCAGCTTGAGCTCGGCATTGCCGCTGCCCACAGCCAGCGCCAGCGAGTGGCCCGTCCAGCCGGCCACAGGCGAGCTGTTGACGAAGCGCAGCAAGTCGGCGGTGGCCCCGCGGCCCGCGGCCTCGAGCTGCATCACCGAGCGGTCTTCCAGGTTCTTGATGCCGCCTTGCAGGTTGCTGAACTTGATGCCCTGAATGCGCCCTTTCGCGTTGCGGATGTCCATCGACACCCGGTCGAAGCGCAGCTCGCCGCCCAGTTCCTCGAGCGGCGGCCACGGCGAGACGAACGCCGGCTGGGTGTCGGTGGCGGGCCGGCTGGGCACGTAAGCCAGCGTCGCATCCTCGACCTGCGCGACGATGCTGAACTCGCCGTCCTGGGCGCTGCGCGCATGGGCAAACGGAAACTGATCCAGTTCGCCCTTGACGCGAAAGGTCGCGCTGGGCACGTTCCCACCGAGAACGGCGTGCTCGACGTAGAAGCGCGAATTCGGCCCCACGCCGAGCGGCATGTAGCGCGCCACGCGCGTGCCGACCACCTGCGACAGCGTGCCGTCGATGTCGAGCACGCCGGGAAAGCGCGAACCCGGTGAACCGGCCTTCGCCCCCCCCGTGGCCCAGGTGCCGCGCAAATCGGCCTGCAGGTCGGCGTTGGCGAACTGCGCCTGCTTGATCTGCACGCTCACCGGCGGCGGCGCGCCCGGCACACCGGCACCAACATGCCAGCCGAGCTGGATGTTGAGGCGCTCCAGCGGCAACACCGGCTCATCAAAGACACCCGGCAGATCGAACGCGCCGTTGGCCATCGAGGCACGCGCTTCGCCGCCTTTTTCGCTGGCCTGGATCTCGACGTCGAGCTGGCGCACACCGGGCCGCCCGGCCGAGTCGGGCTGCAGCGCGGGTCGGGCATTCAGGGCCAGGCCCTTGAGCGCGACGCGCAACTGGTAGTGCGTGGGCAGCCCTGAGGGGGGCGCTGCGTTGGCACCGGGACGGGCCGGCGGCGCGTCGTCCCAGCGCACGTTCAGCCCCTCGGCGATGCCCTGCGGATCCAGATCGTCGAGCCGCTCGCGCAGCTCGGGATCGATGGGCAGGCGCTGCGCCAGCCGCGACATCAGCGCCAGATCGAGCCGTTCGGCGCTCAGCTCGCCGCCGATCAGGCGGCCATCGGGCCGCTGGCGCCAGCTCAGGCCCAGATTGCTGGCCGGCCAGCGAATGCCATCGCCGGTGACAAAGCCGAACTGCCGCGCGGCCAGCTCGCTGCCCTGAGCGCCGTGGCGGCCGGTCACGCGCCCGGTGGCCTCGCTGAACCACAGCGCCTCGAGCCCCGGGCGCAAGCGCAGCGCCACATCGCGCAGCGCCACGTCGAGTGCCAGCGCATCGGCTTGCCCGCCGTCCACGTTGATCCACGCGCGCAGCGCGCCGTGGCCTTGATCGAGATCGAACGGCAGCGTCGCATGCTGGCGCAGCGTGCCCACGTCGGCGAGCGGCAAGCTGGCGTACAGCGTGCCCTTCCAGCGCCGCCAGTCGCCGCTGGGCGCCAGCAGCGGTTGCGTGAACTGCGCCATCAGGGTGAAGCGCTCGCCCCACTCGGCCGGTGGCGTCGCGTCGATGCGCAGGTCGTGCCGACGCAGCGAATTGCGCACCACCAGTTGCACGTCGCTGAGCAACAGCGGTGCGGCCGTGTGCATCTCGTCGGCCCAGCGCAGCGTGCCGCCGCGGATCACGAACTCGTGCTGCTTGAAGAACCAGTTGGCCAGCGTTCGGTCGCCGCCGTCCGCCCCACTGACATCCAGGCCGGCGATGAACAGATGCCCGGCCTGATCGCGGCGCATCTCGAGATGCGCGCCGTCGATGAACAGCTGCTCGAAGCGCGGCTGCAGCGTCAGCAGGGAATGCAGCGACAGCGCGGCCACCACGCGCGGCAGGCGCAGCGCCGGCGCGGCCTGGGCGTCGAGCAGCTCGACGTTGCGCAGCTCGACCGCGGGCACCCAGCCGCTCGAGGTGACGATGATTTCGCCGATGCGCACGGTCTGCCCGAGCATCTGGCTGGCGCGCCGCTCGATCGGCTCTCGCCACTGATCGATGTGCGGCAGAATGATCCAGTGCAACGCCAACCACACCAGGATCAGCAAGCTCCAGGCCGCGATGAGCATCAGGCCCAGCGGCCGCAGCACACGCAGCCAGCGACGCTCCTTCTCGCCTTCGGCCTCGGAAATCGCAGCGGGAATGTCGGTGACGGGCATGGAAGGAATGGGGCGCCTGCGAAGGCCGTGAGACAGGTCGTGACCCGGCGGGTGGGTCTGGGCCGCGTCGGCTGCCCTGAGGGCCGGCGCCGCGCAAGTCGCGCCCAGCTCGAAGCAATCTAGCACACACCCTCATGCGAACCATGCTCACCTCGACCAGCGCCGCGACCTCGGCAAGCGCCGACCACAGCCGCTTCGTGCAGCGCATCCGACGCCGTTACGGCGACGAGCTCGCGTTGCTGCCGCCCGGCCTGCCGCGCGCCCAGGTCATCGGCGATCTGGTGCGCCAGTTGATGACAGGCGGGCGCTCGCTGGCCAGTGCCCTGCGCGTCACGCGCCAGCTGGTGCTCGAGCGGCTGGCGGTGCTCGACATCGAGCTCGGTGCGCCGATGCAAGACATCACGCTGGCGATGACCGAGCTGGCCGAAACCGCGCTCGACATCGCGCTGCACCAGGCGATGGCCGAACAGGACGCGCGCAACGGCCCGCCGCTCAACGAGGCCGGCGAGCGCATCGAGTTCTGGATCGTGGGCATGGGCAAGCTCGGCGGGCGCGAGCTCAACGTGTCGTCCGACATCGACCTCATCTATCTGTACGACGACGGCGGCCAGACGCACGGCGCGCAGCCGCTGAGCGCGCACGAATACTTCTCGCAGGTGGTGCGCACGCTGTACACGCTGATCGGCGAGACGACCGAGGACGGCTTCGTGTTCCGCATGGATCTGGCGCTGCGCCCGCACGGCAACTCCGGCCCGCCGGTGGTGAGCCTGCCCATGCTCGAGGAGTATTTGCAATCGCATGGCCGCGAGTGGGAGCGCTTTGCCTGGCTGAAAAGCCGCGTGGTCGCGCCCCTGAATCGCCGCAGCACGCCGCAGATCCAGGCGTTGCGCAGCATGGTCAGCGCGTTCGTGTTCCGGCGCTACCTGGACTACGGCGTGTTCGAAGGCCTGCGTCAACTCCATCGCAAGGTGCGCGACGAGGCACAGCGGCGCGCCGCCGGCCGCCCCGAGCGCGCCAACGACGTCAAGCTCTCGCGCGGCGGCATCCGCGAGATCGAGTTCATCGTGCAGCTGCTGCTGATCGTGCGCGGCGGCCAGTTCCCCGAAATCCGCACGCGCTCCACGCTCAAGGCGCTGGCGCGGCTGGCCGAGCGCGGGCTGATGAAGCCCGACAGCGCAGCGCGGCTGGCCGAGGCCTACATCTTCTTGCGCCGGCTCGAACACCGCATCCAGTTCCTCGACGACCAGCAAACGCACATGCTGCCCAGCGTGGACGCCGATCTGCGCTGGATCGCGCGCACGCTGGGTCTGAACTGCACGGCCGACGCCTGCGAGCTGCTCAACCTGTGGTGCGAGACCCGCGAGTTCGTGGCCACCGAGTTCGACGCGCTGCTCCACGAAGGCCAGCCGAGCCCGGCGGCGGTCAACGGCAACGGCTGTCGCGGCTGCGGCACCGCCGCTCCGCTGCTCGACAGCGACGACTTTGTCGCCCGGTTGCCCGAGGAGCTGGCCCCGCGCGTCAAGGCCTGGTGCGAGCTGCCCAAGATCCGGCTGCTGCGCGACGACACCCGCGCACGGCTGGCCCGGCTGGTGCTGCGCACCGCCGAGGCGATGCGCGACGCTCGCTGCTCGGTCGATGCGGCCAGCCGATTCATCGACTGGCTCGACCCGCTGCTGCGTCGCGAGAGCTACATCGCGCTGCTGGTCGAACGCCCCGAGGTGCACAACCGCTTGCTGCGCATGCTGGGCAGCACGCGCTGGCCGGTGCGCTACCTGATGCGCCACCCGGGCATCATCGACGAGCTGGCCGACGAGCAGCTGCTGCACGGCCGCTTTGACGCCGCCGAATTCACCGCCGGCCTCGAATCGCGCTACACCGCCTGGCTGCGCTCGGGCGAGGTCGATGAAGAAGCCCTGCTCGACACCCTGCGGCGCAGCCACCACGCCGAGGTGTTTCGCACGCTGGTGCGCGACATCGAAGGCCACCTCGGCGTCGAGCAGGTGGCCGATGACCTGTCCGCGCTGGCCGATGCCACGCTGTCGTGCGCCTTGCGCTGGGCCTGGCGGCACCTCAAGCAGCGCCACCGCGAGCGCCCGCGCGTGGCCGTCATCGGCTACGGCAAGCTCGGCGGCAAGGAGCTGGGCTACGGCAGCGACCTCGACGTGGTCTTCCTCTACGACGACGCCGACGAACCCGACCCGGACCGCGCCAGCGAGGTCTATGCCGCCTTCGTGCGCAAGCTGATCGGCTGGCTGACGCTGCGCACCTCGGCGGGCGAGCTGTTCGACATCGACACCGCGCTGCGGCCCAACGGACATTCGGGCCTGCTGGTGACCTCGATTGCGAGCTTCGAGAAATACCAGCTCGGCCGCGGCAGCAACACCGCGTGGACCTGGGAACACCAGGCGCTGACGCGCGCGCGCTGGTGCGCCGGCGACGCGACGCTGGCCGCGCCGTTCGAGGCGGTGCGCCGTGCGGTGCTGGCCGCACCGCGAGACCCCGAAGCCCTGCGCACCGAAGTGCGCGCCATGCGCGAAAAACTCTCCGAGGCCTACCGCGCGCCGACGGGGCTGTTCGACGTCAAGCACAGCGCCGGCGGGATGCTCGACGTGGAGTTCGCGGTGCAGTTCCTGGTGCTCGCGCACAGCCACACACACCCCGAGCTGCAACCCGACGTGGGCAACATCGCGCTGCTGCAGCGCGCCGAAGCCGCCGGCTTGCTGCCGGTCGGGGTGGGCGGCGCGGCGGCCGACGCCTACCGCGACCTGCGCCGCGCTCAGCACGCGGCGCGCCTCGACGAGCAGCCCACCCATGTCGCGCCGGAGTCGATGGCCACGCAACGCGCGGCCGTGCTGGCGCTGTGGCACGCCGTGTTCGGCTGAGCCGACCGCGTGCACCTGACCTCGGGCTGACGTCAGGCGTGTTGAAGACCGAACCGCCACGCGCCACGGCACGCCCGGTGTGGTGCTGGGTGGCGATGGCAGCCGCGCTGTGCACAGGCTCGCTGATCGCTTTTGCGCTCGAACGCCAGGGGGCGCCTGCCGGTGCCGTCCCGTCGGTGGGCTTCGACTGGCAGCCCGCGCTGTTCGGCACGCAACCATGGCGCGCCTGGACGGCGGTCTTCGTCCACTACAGCGATCGGCACCTGCTGGCCAACCTGGCGGGCACCTTCGGGGTGGCGGCCTTGGGGCTGGCCGCGCGCGTGCCGCTGCGCAGCGTCGTCGCCTGGGCGTTGGCCTGGCCGCTGGTGCAAGTCGGTCTGCTGCTGCAGCCCGGGTTGCAGCACCACGGCGGGCTGTCGGGCGTGCTGCATGCGGGCGTGGCGGTGGTGGCCACGCACCTGCTGTGGAGCGCGTCGCCAACGCAACGGCGCATCGGCCTCGCCGTGCTGGCGGGGCTGCTGCTCAAGCTGCTGGGCGAGGCCCCCTGGGCCGGCGTCATCAGCCACCCGCCGGGCTGGGACATCGCGGTGGCCCCCGGCGCGCACGTCAGCGGCGTGCTGGTGGGGTGGGTGCTCGCGATGCTGGCTGAAGCGGCGCATTCGGGAGGACGTTCGCTGCGCGAAGCGCTCGGCGCCATCGACGCCCACGATTGACGCCGCGGCGCGGCGTTGCGAACCGCTCAGCGGCGAATGCGTGCGACCAGCGCGGTGGTCGAGTGGCCGTCGACGAAAGGCAGCGCACAGGCCTGGCCGCCCCAGCTGCGCACGAGCGCGGTCTCGGCCAGCGTCTCGATGTCGTAGTCACCGCCCTTGACGTACCAGTGCGGGCGCACGCGCCGCAGCAGCTCAACCGGCGTGGGCTCATCAAAGATCACCACCAGGCTCACGCTTTCGAGCGCGGCCAGCACGCAGGCGCGATCGAGCTCGGTGTTCAGCGGCCGGTCCGGCCCTTTGCCGAGGCCGCGCGCCGACGCGTCGCTGTTGAGCCCGACCACCAGGCTGGCGCCCATCGCACGCGCTTGCGCCAGGTACGTCACGTGGCCGCGGTGCAGGATGTCGAACACGCCGTTGGTGAACACCACCGGCTGCGGCAGTGACGCCACGCGCGCCTCAAGCTCGCCGGGCGGACACAGTTTGTCGGTGAACGGGGTCACA
>CAIVGK010000097.1 GCA_903905475.1 uncultured Burkholderiales bacterium
AGCGCCTACAACAAGCGGGCGACCACCACGGTCCAGGCACCCTGCGTGATCGAGACGGGGAGTGTGTGCACCACCCTCTTCCCGCAGCGGGGCCTGTGCGAGAGCGAGGGCGGCACCTGGTACGGCAATGGCAGCACCGTGAGTGGCGTGCCCAAGGAGGGCTACACCAGCTGCTGTCAGGTCAACAAGTTTCGCCTGGACAACAGCCAAACGGCTTACGGCATCTTGCCCGACGTGCAGGATGCGGTGCGCAACAGCGGCTACAAGCTGCTGCGCATCGTCGAGCCGGAGTACCTGCCAGACACCGATGAGTGCATCTCGAACACGCGTTACGAGTTCTACAAGGTCGATCAGGCCTCGCCCATTCCTCAAATCGACCGGCCCAGCGATCCGGGTGCGAACAACCTGGGCACCATAGGGCTCATCGGCGACGACCAGTCGAACTACACCGACCTGCTGTCCAAACTGCAGGCCATCAACGGCTCTGTCGTGCCATGCCCCGGTGATGGCAACCTCGACGGCGTCGTGAACGCCAAGGACATCGCCGGCTACAACCAGTGGGCGTCTCGCACCGGCGGGAAATCCAGCTGGTTCGACTTCAACCTGGATGGCAAGACGGACACGTTGGACTTGGCGATCGTCGAGGAGCACCTGGGCACCACCTGCCCCGGCCCTCGCTGAGTCCCCCGGCGTCTGGGCTCTGACCGGACTAAGGCGCCGGTCGGCCCCGGCCCTGCGTGCCTTCGGAGCGCGCCGACAGGTAGGCGTACAGGTCAAGGATGTGGGCGCTCACGCGGGGCTCGTCGCCCCAGGCAGGCATGCTGATCGGGGCGTCCTGGCGCCGCAGGATGTCTTCGATCAGGGCTTCGCGCGACGGCGTCTGGGCCTTGGCCTGCGCGGCAGGCAGGCCCCAGTCGTAGCGCTGGAGCACCAGACTCACGAAGCGCTGCGGGCCGAGGTCGCGCACGCGCAGCAGCAGGTCGGGGGCGTTGGCCGAGCCGGTGGCCTCAGCCCCATGACAGCCCCCGCATTTGTCCTGGTACACGCGCCAGCCGGTGTAGACCGAGCCGGGCGGCTTGTCGAGCTCGGCGATTTCACGGGCGGCCTGCGTGTTCTCGAATTCCACGGCACAACCCGCCAGCCAGACCGCTGCTGCGAGCGCCAACATCAACCGCTTGGACATGTTCATCACCTTGGCGACCCCCACCACCACATCAGCGGCATGAGGCTTTTTTGATGTGCCGGGCAGCCCCTTGCGGCCTGGCAACGCTGGCGAGTTTGGTCGGCACGTCGGCTCTCGCCCTTGCGGCAAATCATCTCCAGCGCGTTCGGGCCATGGCACACCGCGGAGAATGCAGCTCGCGCGCGACGACGCATGGCACCCACAACAACCACACATCCACCACACGGAGTCACGATGGCCCAGGTTCCCACCCCCGACGCCGGACGCTCCAGCAGCGACAGCTTCCTGGCCAAGGAACGCACCATCGCGCCGCCCGGCTTCAACCGCTGGCTGGTGCCACCGGCCGCGCTGGCCATCCATCTGTGCATCGGCATGGCGTACGGCTTTTCGGTGTTCTGGCTGCCGTTGTCCAAGGCACTGGGCATCAAGGAAGCCCTCCCATGCGGCCCCGAGGTCGGCTTCTGGCAGGAGCTGTTCATCAGCGGCTGCGACTGGAAGATCTCGACGCTGGGCTGGATGTACACGCTGTTCTTCGTGCTGCTGGGCGGCTCGGCGGCGCTGTGGGGCGGCTGGGTTGAGCGTGTGGGCCCGCGCAAGGCCGGCGTGGTCAGCGCCGTGTGCTGGTGCGGCGGCATGCTGATCTCGGCGCTGGGCGTGCACCTGCACCAGTTCTGGCTGATGCTGCTGGGCTCGGGCGTGATCGGCGGCATCGGCCTGGGGCTGGGCTACATCTCGCCGGTCAGCACGCTCATCAAGTGGTTTCCCGACCGCCGCGGCATGGCCACCGGCATGGCGATCATGGGCTTCGGCGGCGGCGCCATGATCGGCTCGCCGCTGGCGGCCGAACTCATGAAGGCCTTTGCCACGCCAGACCAGATGGGCGTGGCGCCGACCTTCGTGGTGATGGCGGCGATCTACTTCGTCTTCATGATGGGCGGGGCGCTGTCGTACCGCGTCCCGGCCTCGGGCTGGAAGCCGGCGGGCTGGACGCCGCGGCGAGCGCAGGCGCACAACCACATGATCACCTGGCGCCACGTGCACGCCAGCAAGGTCTGGGGCATTCCGCAGTTCTGGCTGGTGTGGGTGGCGCTGTGCATGAACGTGTCGGCCGGTATCGGCGTGATCGGCATGGCCAGCCCGATGCTGCAAGAGGTGTTTGGCGGCAGCCTGATCGGCCTGACCAAGAAGTTCGGCGAGCTCGACAAGACCGAGCTGACCGCCATCGCCGGCGTGGCCGCAGGCTTCACCGCGCTGCTCAGCTTGTTCAACATCGGCGGGCGCTTCTTCTGGGCCAGCCTGTCCGACAAGCTCGGGCGCAAGAGGACCTATGTGGTGTTCTTCGTGCTGGGCGGGCTGCTGTACGCCAGCGTGCCCACCTCAGCTGCGGCCGGCAGCCAACTGGCCTTCGTGGGCGCCTTGTGCCTCATCCTGAGCATGTACGGCGGCGGCTTTGCCACCGTGCCGGCGTACCTGGCCGACCTGTTCGGCGCGCAGATGGTGGGTGCCATCCACGGCCGACTGCTCACCGCCTGGGCCACCGCCGGCGTGCTCGGGCCGGTGGTCGTGAACTACATGCGCGACTACCAGCTCAGCCTGGGCCTGCCGCGCGAGCAGGTCTACAACCAGACGATGTACATCCTGGTGGGCATGCTGGTGATCGGCCTCATCAGCAACCTGCTGATCCGCCCGCTCGACGCCAAGCACTTCATGACCGAGGCCGAACTGGCCGAAGAACGCCGACTCGCCCACGAACGCGCCGCCGCCACCGAAGCCGGTGCGGGCAGCCAGACCCATCAGGCCACCCCCACCGTGTGGGTCGTCCTCGCCTGGACCGCAGTGGGCGTGCCCCTGGCCTGGGGCGTGTACCGCACGGTGTTGAGCGTGTTGAAGTTCATCAACTGAGGCAGCACGATGACCATGCGAATCGCCACCTGGAACGTCAACTCCCTCGCCGTGCGGCTGCCGCAGGTGCTCGACTGGTTGGGTGCGCACCGGCCTGATGCCTTGTGCCTGCAGGAGACCAAGCTGACCGACGACAAGTTTCCGCACGCGGCACTGGCCGAGGCGGGGTATGTGGCGCAGTGGTTCGGGCAGAAGACCTACAACGGCGTGGCGCTGATCACGCCGGTGGGCGCGCCTGCCGCCGAGGGGGTGGTGAAAAACATCCCCGGCTTCTTCGACGAGCAGGCGCGGGTGATTGCGGCCACGCTGGGCGACACGCGGGTGATCGGCGCGTACTTTCCCAACGGACAGTCGGTCGACAGCGACAAGTTTCAGTACAAGCTGGCCTGGCTGGAAGCGCTGCAGACCTGGATGGCCGATGAGCTGCAAGCGCACCGCCGGCTGGTGCTGGTGGGTGACTTCAACATCGCGCCCGAAGACTGCGACGTGCACGACCCGGTGGCCTGGGCCGGCCAGGTGCTGTGCACACCGCAAGAGCGCGCGCACTTTCAGCGGCTGCTGTCACTCGGCCTGCACGACGCCTATCGGCTGTTCGAACAAGCGCCGCGCAGCTGGAGCTGGTGGGACTACCGCAACCTGGCGTTTCGCAAGAACCAGGGCCTGCGCATCGACCACATCCTGGTGAGCGATGCGCTCAAGCCCGCGGTGAGCGCGTGCACGATCGACAAGCTGCCGCGCAAGCACGAGCGGCCCAGCGACCACGCGCCGGTGATGGTCACGCTCGCCGACTGAGCGCGACCGCCGGCACGGTGGCTCAGTCGTCGAGCCCGAGTTCCTGGATCTTGCGGGTGATGGTGTTGCGTCCGATGCCGAGCTTTTGCGCGGCCTCGATGCGCCGCCCTCGCGTGATGTCGAGCGCGGTGTGGATGAGCTGGGCTTCGAACTGACGCGTGAGCGTGTCCCACACGTCCGGCTCGCCGGCTTGCAGCAAACGGCGCGATTCGGTTTCCAGATCGGCCAGCCAACCGGCGGACGACGCCGCCAACGTGGCGGCCGCAGGCGGCAACTCGGCCGCGTGATCGGACACCAGCGCGGCGAACCCCGACAACACCGCAAGTTCTGACGCCTCGTCGGCCGAGGGCTCGACCACCGCCTGCGCCACCGCCGCAGCGGGCGCAGCCCCCGCGCTCGCGGTGGATTGCAGCTCGGGTGGCAAGTCCTTGGCCTCGATGGTTTGCGCCGGCGCCATCACGGTGAGCCAGTGGCAGATGTTCTCGAGCTGGCGCACGTTGCCGGGGAAGTCGAAGTGCGTCATGCGTGCCAGCGCGGCATCGGTGATGCGCTTGGCCTCGACGCCGAGCTCCTTGGCGCTTTTCTGCAGGAAAAACCGCGCCAGCGCCGGCACGTCTTCCTGGCGCTCGCGCAACGCAGGCAGGCGCAGGCGGATCACGTTGAGG
>CAIVGK010000098.1 GCA_903905475.1 uncultured Burkholderiales bacterium
CTTGGGCTGAGCCGGCCGGGCGTGGATCTTCATCATGGCGCGCTCCATCGGGCCATCGATGAGCACATCGAGTGAGCCCAACGCCTGGGTGATGCACTCATCGATGGCCATGCGTTCGCTCACGGGCGGCCTGCGCAACACATAGCCCGACACCTCGGACTTGATCCCCGGATGCCCGATGCCCAAGCGCAAGCGCCAGAAGTCGCCCGTGCCCAGCTGCGCCTGGATGTCGCGCAGCCCGTTGTGGCCGGCGTGGCTGCCGCCGAACTTCATCTTCATGTGGCCGGGTGCCAGGTCGAGGTCATCGTGGGCGACCAGGATTTCGTCGGGCGCGATCTTGAAAAAGCGCGCGAGTGCGGACACCGACTTGCCCGACAGGTTCATGAAGGTCATCGGCTCGAGCAGCCACAGCGGCCCGTTCGGGCGGCTGGCCCGCGCGGCCATGCCGAAGTAGGCACGGTCGGGCGCAAGCGGCGCCTTCACCTGACGCGCCACCTCGTCGATGAACCAGAACCCGGCGTTGTGCCGGGTGCCGTCGTATTCCGCCCCGGGATTGCCCAGGCCCACCATCAGTCGAATCATGGGTGGATTATCGAAGTGCATCGCCCAAAAAAAAGCCCCACCAAGGTGGGGCTCCGATGGGGGGGATGGACATCCCTCCCGATTTACTTCTTGTTTTGCTTCTCGGTCTTCTTGCCCTTGCCGGCGGCTGCAGCGGGGGCTGCCACCACGATCGGAGCGGCTTCTTCTTCGGCCGACAGCGCCGACACCGACACGATCACGGGGTTGGTCTTGCCCTGCGTCATGAGCTTGATGCCGCTCGGCAGTTCGATGTCATTGACGTGCAACGACTGGCCGCGCGCCAGCTCGCCCAGGTTCACCGTCAGGAACTCCGGCAGTTCCGAAGCCAGGCACTGGATGCGCAACTCGGTCACGACGTGGTTGACCACGCACTTGTCGATCTTCACCGCGGGCGATTCGTCTTCCTTGGTGAAGTGCAGGGGCACTTTCTTGGTGACCTTGGTGGTGGCATCAACCCGCTGGAAGTCGATGTGCAACACGATCGGGCGGAAAGGGTGGAGTTGGTAATCACGCAACAGCACTTGCTCGCTCTTGCCTGCCAGTTCCATCTCGAGGATGGACGAGTGGAAGGCTTCCTTCTTGAGGGCGAAGAACAGGGCGTTGTGATCGAGTTCGATCTTGGCTGGTGTGCTGCCAGCGCCGTAGACGATCCCTGGAACCTTGTCGGCGTTACGCAGGCGGCGGCTCGCTCCGGTCCCCTGCAGCGTACGCTCATATGCGACGAATTTCATGTTGACTCCGATAGTGGTGAAGCCCCGCGACCAGGTGCTTCAAAAAAGGCCTTTCGGCCCAAGTGGACGACCGGCCCGCAGGCTGGTCGCTTGGCCCGCCGCTCAGAAATTGCTGTTCTGTTCGGCGAACAAAGACGTGACCGACTCACCGTCGGAAATGCGACGGATCGTTTCGGCAAACAAAAGGGCGACCGACAACTGACGCACCTTGGGGCACATCTTGGCGCTGTCGGTCATTGGAATGGTGTTGGTGATGACGACCTCGTCAATCTGCGAGGCGCGAATGCGCTCGATCGCCGGGCCCGAGAACACCGCGTGCGTGCAATAGGCGTAGACGCTCTTGGCGCCGCGCGACTTGAGCACCTCAGCGGCCTTCACCAGCGTGCCGGCGGTGTCGATCATGTCGTCCATGATCACGCAGTTGCGGCCGTCGGTCTCGCCGATGACGTTCATCACTTCGGACACATTGGCCTTGGGCCGGCGCTTGTCGATGATCGCCAGATCGCAGTTCAGTTGCTTGGCCAGTGCACGTGCACGCACCACGCCGCCGATGTCTGGCGAGACCACGACCAAGTCCTCGTAGCGCCTGGACTGCAGGTCCGACAGCAACACGGGGGAGGCGTAGATGTTGTCGACCGGGATGTTGAAGAACCCCTGGATCTGGTCAGCGTGCAGGTCCATCGTCAACAAGCGCTCGACACCCACGGCCTCGAGCATGTTGGCGACCACCTTGGCGCTGATCGGCACCCGCGTGGAGCGCGGCCGACGGTCCTGGCGCGCGTAGCCGAAGTACGGAATGACGGCGGTGATTCGTCGTGCACTGGCGCGCTTGAGGGCGTCGACCATGATGCACAGTTCCATCAGGTTTTCGTTGGTCGGCGTGCACGTCGACTGCACCACGAACACATCGCGGGCTCGAACGTTTTGTTCGATCTCGACAGCGACTTCGCTGTCGGAGAAACGTCCCACCGACGCCTTCCCGAGTTCAACCCCGAGACGCGTGGCGATTTCCTGGGCAAGCACCGGATTGGCGTTGCCTGTGAACAGCACGGTATTGAAAAGCATGTTCCCTCCGACGAGGCTCTGTGGAAGCATGTCGCTTCCTTTCAGTCCAGCCCAGGCCTGCAGTCAGGACGCTCCGGGAATCATATGAATCTGGCAGGGGAGGAAGGACTCGAACCCTCGCATGTCGGAATCAAAATCCGATGCCTTGACCAACTTGGCGACTCCCCTACTGCGGGCGAACGGCCACTGCCGATCACCCACAACCTTCAATCTCTGTCTGGCACCCAATCGTACAAAGGGTGCCTCTGCAAACTGCGGCAAATCCGGCTGGTCCAGCCAGACTGCACGTTGATCGCAGCCAAACAATCCGTCGCGTCGCCTTCACCCAGACGGGCAAAAACGGTACTGCCTGAACCGCTCATCCGGCTGTTGCCAAACCGGCGCTTCAATTCGTCAGCCGCCTCGCGCACCGATGGACACAACAACTCGGCCACCGGTTGCAAATCGTTTTTCCCCCAACCATCCCCCTGCGGGGATGCGATGCGGGAAATCCCGTCTGCACCGAAGCCCGCTAGTGTAATGCGGACCGAGTCGCGAGCCAACTGGGGGTGAGCGAAGATCTTTGCTGTTTCGATCGATTCGTGTGGCTTGATCAACGCGAAACCCTGGCTGGGTACCGGAAATTCGGTGAGTTGCTCGCCGATGCCTTCAACCCAGGCCGGCGTGCCCCCGATGAAAAAAGGCACGTCGGCGCCCAGCGTCAGGCCGATTTCCAGCAGCTTCGAACGCGGCCAGTGCAGTCCCCACAGGCGATTGAGCGCGATCAGTGTCGTGGCGGCATCCGAGCTCCCGCCGCCCAACCCGGCGCCCCAGGGCACTTGCTTGTCGATCGAGATGTCCGCGCCAAGTGACGTGGCGCTGGCGGCCTGCAGGCTGCGAGCCGCACGCAGGCACAAATCGTCGTGTGGCAGCGGTGCCGAGAGGTCGTGGCGAATCAGCAACCCATCGCTGCGCCGCTCGAAGTGCAGCGTGTCGGCCCAGTCGATGGGCACGAACACCGACTGCAGCAGGTGATGGCCATCGGCACGCCTGCCGACCACGTGCAAGAACAAGTTCAGCTTGGCCGGGGCCGGGACATCGAAAAACGCTTGCACGGTCATGGCCGATCCAACCTCACCTGCACGATCACCACCGGCGGCGTGCTGCGCCTGGCCACGATGCGGGCCTGATCGAACTTCGACAGATCCACCGCCCACCCCAACTGATGAAACCCGGCAGGCTCATTCGATGAGGCTGCGACGCTGTCGGCGCCAGACCACGGCCGCCCGCGCAGCCAGTCGAACATGGCGGGCACGGGAAGTTCTTCGCCCAGCATCGTTCGGGTCATGTCCATCAGCGAGGGGTGCTGGCTGTTGCCCTGTGGGGTTTCGAGGAAGACTCCGGCGGGCTCCCAGCGCGCACGTGCCACGGTGCTGCCGATGGGCGTGGTCAGGTCGAGACGGCCTCGCTGCGCGTTGCCCATCAATTCGAAGGCACCGCTCGTGCTGCGCGCGGGCTCAGCGTCGAGCGCGTCGATCTGAACCGACATGCGACCCGAGAACCGGTCACCCGACATCAGTGGGTCGACGGCGGCGGGCCGCGTGGCGCAGCCGGTCAGCATCACGGCCAGCAAGGCGCCGGCAGCCGCACAACGAAAGATCACAAATCGACCTTCAGGCGGATCAAGGTTTCGCGCAAAGCCTCGCTGCTGGCATCGCGCGCCTTGCCTTCGACCAGCACGCGTCGCGCTTCCTCGCGCTGCCCGTCCATCCACAGCACTTCGCCGAGGTGGGCTGCGATGTCGGCGTCGGGCCGCGCCTGGTAGGCCTGGGTGAGGTGCTTGATCGCCGCCACGCGATCGCCCATGCGGTATTCGACCCAACCGAGGCTGTCGGTGATGAACGGCTCGCCGGGTGCCAGTTCGAGGGCCCGTTCGATCAGGGCCTTGGCCTCGGGCAGGCGCAGGCCGCGGTCGGCCAGCGAATAGCCCAGCGCGTTGTGCGCGTGGTAGTAGTCGGGACGCAAGGCGATCACGCGTCTCAGCAGGCGCTCCATGTCGTCGATGCGGTCGAGCTTCTCGGTCATCATGGCCTGCTCATAGAGCAAGTCCGGGTCGTTGACGAAGCGCAGATTGGCCTTGTCCAGCGTCTGATCGGCCTGCTGCCACAGCTTGTTTTCGCGCAGCAGCTGCACTTCGGCCAGCACCTTCGATCGGGCCTCGTCCTCGTTGGCCTCTGGGGCGCTTCTCACGAGTGCCAGCGCCTCGGCCAGGCGTCCTTGCCGGGCGAGCAGCGATGCCCGCCGCAACTGGACCTCCAGTGCACGCTGGGGGCTTTCGATCTGGTTGAGCCAGCGCTCGGCGGCCCTGAAGTCCCCCGTCTGTTCAGCGGCTTGAGCCAGCATCAGCATGGCCTGGGCCGTGCCGCGGTCGGGGGCCAACGCGGCTTCATCGTCTTCGATGTCTGCGGTGTCGGCTGCGGCATGAGGGTTCGCCGTGGCAGGCGGCGTGGCAGGCGGCGCCATCCGGGCTCGCACGAGCCGCAGGTAGGTTTCGAGCGCGGCGGTGGCCTGGCGGGGTTGGTGCAGTTCCAGGTGCAAGGCGCCCAGTGTGAGCCACGGTGCGGCCAGCTCCGGCGCATGGCGCGTGACCTGCTCGATCTGGACCAGCGCCTCGGCATGGCGTTGCGATACCGCCAGGACGCGCGCGTAGAACAGGCGGATCGCATTGGCTTGCGGCTGCACCTGCAAGTGGCCCAGCACGATCGGTTCGGCATCGGCGGTTCCGGGCAGCAGGTCCAGCGCCAGCAGCACTGGCGCCGGCGCCGCAGGCTCGAACGCATGGGCGCGCTGCGCCAGTTCAAGTGCACGGGCGGTGTCGCCTGCGCCTTGCGCCGCACGGCCGATGGCCACCAGCGAAGCAACCCGGGTTTCGGGCTGATCGACGTAGGGCTGCAACGCACTTTCGAGCAGCGTCGGCGTGCGCTGGCGGTCACCCGCTCGCTCGAAAAAGCGCGGCAGGCTGGTGATGAGCGCGGCTCGCTGCCCGGGCGGGCTCAGCGCAATCATCGAGCGCAACGGCTCGGCGGCTTCCGCCGAGCGGTTCAGCGCGACCAGCAACTGAACGACATAGCGGTTGGCCTCCAGCGAGTCGGGCAGCGTGGTTTTCCAGGCCTGCGCGGCCTTGAGTGCCAGATCGCCGGAGCGTGCTTGCAAGGCGATCTCGGTTGCGCGCCTGAAGACCTGTTCGTTCTTGCTCTTGCGGGCGGCATCGAGCATCACCGAATAGGCCGAGCCGGGATCCTTGGCGCTCAGCTCGAGCTCGCCGATCAGCAACTGGTAGAACAGCGCGGCGTCGAGCCCGGAGTTTTCGACCGGGGCTGCAGCCTGCGAGGGTGCGGCTGCCGTGGGCGTTCGCGCCGCGGCTGGCAGCATCCCGGAGCACAGCGCGATGACGAGCGCACAGGCGGCTGGCGCTGTGGGAAAACGTGCTGGCATCGACGACTCCTGGGTGCGGAAAAAGATTCTAGAGTGCTGAGGTGCAGGGACAGCCCGGGCGTCTGACCGGGTTGCGTCCGGATAATTCCCCTCATGCCTGAATTACCCGAAGTCGAGGTCACTCGACAAAGTTTTGCCCGGCGCATCGCCGATGCGGTGGTCACCGACGTGCGCCTGGGCAAGCCCCTGCGCTGGCCGCTGGGGGTCGATCCCGCGAGCTTGCGCGGGCAGCGTGTGGGCGAGGTGACGCGGCGCGGCAAGTACCTGTGGCTGCCCTTGCACGGCAGCCGAGTGGCCGCGCCTGAGCCGTCCGACACGCCCGCCCACGCGCCGGGCTTGCTGATGCACCTGGGCATGTCGGGCTCGCTCGCCTTCGTGGCGCAACCGGGCCTGCCCGGCGCGCACGATCACTTCGATCTGGTGACCGATCGCGGCACGCTGCGCCTGACCGACCCGCGCCGCTTCGGCGCCGTGGTGTGGTCTGAAGCACAAGACGTGGGCATGGCGGGCAAGCTGCTGTCGACGCTGGGCGTCGAGCCGCTCGATGCGCTGTTTGACGGGCCTTATCTGCACGCCGCGCTGCACAAGCGCCGCGTGGCGGTGAAGCTCGCGCTGCTCGGTGGCGACATCGTCGTGGGCGCCGGCAACATTTATGCGTGCGAGGCGCTGTTCACCGCGCGCATCGACCCGCGAACCCGCAGCGATCGCCTGAGTCGCCCGCGCTGCGAGCGTCTGGCGCTGGCGATCCGCCGCACGCTCGAGACGGCGCTGGCGCTGGGCGGCTCGACCTTGCGCGACTTCCGCGATGCGCACGGCATGGCCGGGCAGTTCCAGCTGAGTGCCGATGTGTACGGCCGCGCGGGCGAACCGTGCCGCGTTTGCGCCACGGCGGTGCGGCGCATCGTGCAGGGCCAGCGCTCGACCTTCTTTTGCCCGACCTGCCAGAAGCGCTGACGCCAGCGCTGCCTGAGCCGTGGTGCGCTGATCTGACAAGTGTGGGTGACTTCGCCGGCGTTTCCGGCGATGGCCGCTCGCGACACTGCCGTAGCATGAAGCGCGACGGCGAGTGTTTCGCCCGTCGCCGCACGCCCTCAGCCCCACTGCCGAGCCTCGACCCATGACGTCTGCCTTTGCCGGCCGCTTCGACGACTTCAGCCACTGGCGCGCCGAGGTGGGCGTGCGGCTCGATGCGTTGTCGGCCTGCCTGGGCGACATCGGGTTCGACGATCGCTCGGCCGGCGCGTTGCTGATGTCGCTGCGCGAGCGTCTCGACAGCGACAAGCTCATCGTGGCTTTCGTGGCCGAGTTCTCGCGCGGCAAGTCGGAGCTCATCAACGCGATCTTCTTTGCTGACGCCGGCACCCGGGTGCTGCCCGCGACGCCGGGGCGCACCACCATGTGCCCGGTCGAGCTGGCGTGGGACGCGCGCGAGCCCGAGGGCGTGTCGTTGTTGCCGATCGCCACGCGGCTCGAGGATGTGTCGCTCGCGCAGTGGCGCCAACGCCGCGACGGCTGGACGCACCTGCCGCTCGACAAGGCGCAGCCCGAGGCGCTGTCGGTGGCCTTGCGCGCGGTGATGTCAACGCAGCGGGTGTCGCTCGAAGAGGCCCAGTCCCTTGGTCTGTGGCACCAATCAAACCCCGACGACAACCCGAGGCCTGACGAGGCCGGGCAAGTCGAGGTGCCGGTGTGGCGTCATGCGCTGATCAACCACCCGCACCCGTTGCTCAGGCAGGGGTTGGTCGTGCTCGACACGCCGGGCCTGAATGCGCTGGGTGCCGAGCCCGAGCTCACGCTGGGCCTGCTGCCATCGGCCCACGCCACGGTCTTCATCGTGGGCGCCGATACCGGTGTCACCCAATCCGATCTGGCCATCTGGCGCGATCACCTCGGCGCGCGTCAGGGGCTGGCTTTCGTGGTGCTCAACAAGATCGATGCGCTGCGCGACCCGCTGGCCACGCCGGCGCAAGTGGATGCGCAGATCGAGGCGCAGTGCCGATCGACGGCGCAAATCCTGGGCGTTCCACCCGAACGCGTGTTCGCGTTGTCGGCGCGCCAGGCGCTGGTGGCGCGCATCGATGGCGATGCGCAGGGGCTGGCGCACAGCCGTCTCGTTGAGTTCGAAACCGCGCTGTCGGTGGCGTTGCTGCCGCAGCGCCGGCAGCTCCTGGGCCGCCTGATCGAAGACACCGCCCAGCAGATCCACAAGCGCGCCGCGCGCCATGTCGGCGAGGCGCTTCGGCAGCAGGCCGAACAGTTGCTCGAGCTGCGCGGTCTGCGCGGTCAAAGTGGCGGCCGGCTGCGTTTGCTGGTCAAGCGCGTGAGCAGCGAGGCGATTGAATTCGAGCAATGCCACAACCGCCTGACGGCGCTGCGCGGGATGCACGCGAGGCAAGCGGAATCGGCCCTGGCGGACCTGTCGTACGACGACCTTGAAGACGAAATCGACCACATGCTGGGCGAAGTCAGCTCGAGCCTGCTCAAGCTGGGCGCGCGCAAGGCCTTTGCGGCGCTGTGCGAACGGCTGCGCGAGCGCCTGTCTGGCGTGCAGGCCCAGCTGCAGGAGACGCAAGACATGCTCGCCGGCACGTTCGGCGTCTTGAATGCCGAGTTCGGTTTTGGTCTGGTGCAACGCGCGGGCCCTGACATGACGCGTTTCTTGGACGAGGTCAGCCTCATCGAGCGGCTCTACGCGCGGCATCTTGGCGTGGGCGGCTCGCTGCGGCTGGCGCAGCCACGCTTCGTGGCACAGCTGCGGCGCATGCTGATCGAGCGCATCAGCGTGGTGTGGGACGGCGCGCGCAACGCGCTTGAGGGCTGGAGCCGCGAGGTGGCCTTGCACATCGACACGCAGCTGATCGAGCGCCGTCGTGGCTTTCAAAAGCGTGCCGAGTCGCTCAGCCGAATTCGTGACGCTGCCGATCAGCTCGAGGCGCGCGTCGCCGAGATCGAGCAGCAAGACAGGCAGCTTCGCCAGCAGCTCGAGCGGCTGGGCGAGGTCACGCGGTCGCTCGTGAATTCGGCGCCGGGGGGTGTCGAGGTGGAAGCGTCCCTGCACGCCAGCGAGATGCGGCGGGCGCGGGCCTGAATGGCACACGCCGGCTTTTCCGCTGCCGTCATCTCCTGGCAACGCAGCCATGGCCGCCATGGCCTGCCGTGGCAGCACACGCGCGATCCCTATCGGGTGTGGCTGTCGGAAATCATGCTGCAGCAAACCCAGGTCAGCACCGTGCTGGGCTACTACGAGCGCTTCTTGCAACGCTTTCCCGATGTGGCCGCGCTCGCGGCGGCACCGATCGACGATGTGCTCGGCCTGTGGAGCGGGCTGGGCTACTACAGCCGTGCGCGCAACCTGCACCGCTGCGCGCAGGTGGTGATGACGGATCACGGCGGCAGCTTTCCCGCCAGCAGCGCGCAGCTGCAAGGGCTGCCCGGCATCGGCCGCTCGACCGCGGCGGCGGTGGCCGCGTTTTGCTTCGGCGAGCGCGTGGCCATCCTCGACGGCAACGTCAAGCGCGTGCTCACGCGCGTGCTGGGCTTTGACGGCGATCTGGCCCAGGCCGCCAACGAGCGCCAGCTTTGGGCCCAGGCCACCGGCGTGTTGCCCGACACGGGCATCGAGCCTTACACGCAAGGCCTGATGGACCTGGGCGCCACGCTGTGCAGTGCGCGCTCGCCGCAGTGCCTGCTGTGTCCGGTGCAAGGCCTGTGCGTGGCAGCGCGCCACGGCAACCCGCAGGACTATCCGGTCAAGACCCGCAAACTCAAGCGCAGCACGCGCGAACACGCCTGGTTGTGGCTGACTCGGCGCGATGCGGTGTGGCTCGTCAAGCGCCCGGACAGCGGCGTGTGGGCCGGGCTGTGGAGCCTGCCCGAGTTCGCTGCGCATGAAGACCTGTACCGCGCGGCGCTGGCGTGGCCTGGCCACTTCGAGACACTGCCGAGCTTCACGCACACCTTGACGCACCTGGACTGGACGCTGCACCCGGTGCGCTGGACGCTGCCGGCTGCGGCCGACGACGCACAGGC
>CAIVGK010000099.1 GCA_903905475.1 uncultured Burkholderiales bacterium
CGCACGCCACCGCCGTCGACCAGCCGCAAGGCCTCGCTGCTGGAGGGCGCGAGGGACGCTTCGCGCAGCAGCGCACCGATGCCCAAAGGCGCGCCGCAGATCGCCATCTCGGGAATGTGGTCGGGAATGCCGCCGCGCGAACGCAGGTTGAAGTCTTCTTGCGCCGATTCGGCCGCGGCCACGCTGTGAAAGCGTGCCGTGATCTCCTTGGCGAGCGCCACCTTGGCGTCCTTGGGATTGCGCCCGGCCGCCACCTCGGCCTTGAGGCGCGCGATGTCGGCTTCAGACTTGAAACTCAGCAGCGTGTAGTAACGCCACATCAGCGTGTCACTGATCGACAGCAGCTTGGCGAACATGTCGTTGGGCGCTTCGCTGATGCCGATGTAGTTGCCCTTGCTCTTGGACATCTTGTCGACGCCGTCGAGCCCCTCGAGCAGTGGCATCGTCAAGATGCACTGCGGCTCCTGCCCGTATTCACTTTGCAACGCGCGGCCGACCAGCAGATTGAACTTCTGGTCGGTGCCGCCGAGTTCCAGGTCGCTCTTCAAGGCGACCGAGTCGTAGCCCTGCATCAAGGGATACAAGAATTCGTGCACGCTGATGGGCGTGCCGGCCTTGAATCGCTTGGAAAAATCATCGCGCTCCATCATCCGCGCCACCGTGTAGCGCGCGGCGAGTTGGATCATGCCGCGCGCGCCCAACGGGTCGCACCACTCCGAGTTGTAACGAACTTCGGTACGACTTGGGTCCAGCACCAGGCTGGCTTGCTGGTAGTAAGTCTGCGCGTTGGCCTCGATTTGTTCGCGCGTCAGCGGGGGGCGGGTGGCGTTGCGGCCTGACGGGTCACCGATCGTGGAGGTGAAGTCTCCTATCAAGAAGATGACCGTGTGCCCCAGATCCTGCAACTGCCTCAGCTTGTTCAGAACGACGGTGTGACCGATGTGGATGTCTGGCGCCGTCGGATCGAGTCCGAGCTTGATGCGCAGCGGCACGCCCGTGGCTTCCGAGCGTGCGAGCTTGGTCAGCCACTCGGCCTCGGGCAGCAACTCGTCGCAACCGCGCTTCGTGGCACTCAGGGCGGCCAGCACGCTGTCAGTGACAGGATGAGGCGGCCGTTCGACGCGCGACGGATCGGTAGGGGGGGTCTGCGTCATAGGTGAGAGATGCGGGTTATGGAGACAAAGCGAAACAATTCGCGAGACAAATCCTCGGGACCCCGTCGGTATACTCCGAACGATCCACCCCCGTAGTGGGGGGGAAGGAACGCTCGGGCTTCGATGCTTCGTCGAGCTTGGGGGCAGTTCCCTATTTTATCGACACCCTCCCCCGTCAATGATCGTCTGGTTTTGCCAGATGCTGGCATCCAACGAGAGCGCATGTCGCCCGACACCTTGAGTTCAGACGATTTCCTTGATCAAGCCGTTGTCCGGTTGAGCCTGCGCGCCAAGCGGCTGGTTCAACGGTTTCCGCGCAGCCTGACAGCGGCAGTGATCTTGGCGCTGGCGGGATTTGGCGTGACGGCCTTTGGTGTGGCTCCGCTGGGCATCGACACCGCGACTCGGCCACAGGCATGGATCACCGAGTCGGTCACCCCTGACGATCTGAGCGTGCAGATTCAATCGCTGGCGAACTTCGATCTGCCGCTGTTCCGCAACGTCATCACGCGTCCCAGCGACACAGCAGAAAGCCTCCTGCAGCGCCTGAATGTTGACGACGCCCAGGCGGCGGCCTTCATCCGAAACAACCTGACCGCTCGGGACTTGCTGTCGGGGCGCGGCGGCAAGATGGTGCAGGCTCGCACCAATGGCTCTGGCGCGCTGGAAGAACTGTTGGCTCGCTATCCCGCCCGCCGCTCAGATCAGATCGGCACTCATTTCACGAGACTGCGAATCCTGCGCGAGGGCGATCGATTCGTCGCCCGCATGGAGGTCGCGCCGTTGGAGGCCCGTGTGGAGTTGCGCAGCGGGATCGTGAGCGACTCCCTCTTCGGTGCCACCGACGAAGCGGGCATCCCTGACTCTGTTGCCGTGCAACTGGCCGAAGTGTTCGGCACTGAAATCAACTTTCACCGAGACCTGAGGCGCGGTGACAGCTTCACGGTGTCTTATGAGGCCTTGACGGCCGACGGCGAGCCCGTGTCCTGGAACCAGTCCGCCCGGCGACTCCTCGCCGCAGAGTTCGTGAATCGGGGGCGATCCCATTCCGCCATCTGGTTTCAGGCCTCCGACAAGGGCAGTCGCGGCGCGTACTTCGACTTCAATGGCCGCGGCAAGCAGCGAGCTTTTCTGGCCAGCCCGATGGAGTTTTCGCGCATCACGTCTGGCTTCGCAATGCGCTTCCATCCCATTCTTCAAGATTGGCGGCAACACCGCGGCGTCGACTACGGTGCGCCGTCGGGAACAGCCGTTCGAACGGTGGCCTATGGTGTGGTCGACTTTGCGGGCTGGAAAAATGGCTACGGCAACGTGGTGAGCGTCAAGCACGGCAAGGATCGCAGCACCGTCTATGCCCACTTGAGCCGCATCGATGTGCGCAGGGGCCAGTCCATCGAACAGGGCAGCCGAATCGGCGCTGTCGGCGCCACGGGTTGGGCGACCGGGCCGCATCTGCATTTCGAGTTCAAGGTTGGTGGGATGCAAAAAGATCCCTCTTCCATCGCTGCCCTGGCAGAAGCTGTCGCGCTCACCCCGGTTTCCGGTCGTGAACTCGCCAAGACGACGCAGTCGGTTCGGCTCCAGTTGGACGTCGCAGAAGGTTCGAGCGGTGCCGTGTCTTCGTTCGAGTGACGGCAACAACTGATCCACCGTGATGGCAGATCTCGATCTGTGCCGGCCCGCAAATGCGGGCCTTTGCTTTTGCGGCGCCCGGCCATGAACCGGGCTTTCATCGGCCTGATGTCAGGCACATCGCTCGACGGCGTCGATGGGGTTCTGGTGCGCCTCAGCGCAGGCGAGGCGCCGTTGTCCGTGGACATCCTGGCCCACGCACATCGCCCCTTTCCACCGGACCTGATGCAAGAGTTGTTGGCGCTCAACTCGCCCGGCCCTGACGAACTGCACCGTGCGGCCCTCGCTGGTAACGCGCTGGCCCGCATCTACGCGCAGGTAACCCAATCCGTGCTGGAGCAGTCGCACACGGCGCCCCACGAGGTGAGTGCCATCGGAGCCCACGGGCAGACCGTGCGCCATCGCCCTGGCGAGTTCGACGGCACCGGATACACGCTGCAAATCAACAATGCGGCGCTGCTGGCTGAATTGACCCACATCGATGTGGTCTCGGATTTTCGGACCCGGGATGTCGCAGCAGGCGGCCAGGGTGCCCCGTTGGTGCCAGCGTTCCATCGGACGTTCTTCATGGGCTCAGGCGACGACACCATCGCCGTCCTGAACCTTGGTGGCATGAGCAACCTGTCAGTGCTGGCCCGGGATCGACTCACCATCGGGTTCGATTGCGGCCCCGGTAACGTGCTGATGGATCACTGGACCATGCTCCACCTGCAGCAGCCGTGCGACTGGGGCGGTGACTGGGCATCGAAGGGCACGGCCGATCCGCGTTTGTTGCAGACCATGCGGGCCGAGCCGTACTTTGCGATGCCTCCACCCAAGAGCACCGGCCGAGACTTGTTCAACGCGCAGTGGCTGAACGACTGCCTGCAACGCGCCGGAGCGATCGATGCACTGCCGCCCGAAGACATACAAGCCAGCCTTGCCGAACTCACCGCCTGGGCCTGCGAGGACGCCATTCGGCGCCATGCACCGGACGCCCGCAGCTTGCTGGTTTGCGGTGGCGGGGCCAGGAATGACCACCTGATGAGGCTTCTGGCAGGACGACTGCCGCAGGTCAAGGTCGAATCGACCGCCGCTCACGGCATCCCAGTCGACGGCGTCGAAGCCGTGGCATTTGCCTGGCTTGCCATGCTGTGCATTGACCGCCGAACTGGCAACCTGCCCACCGCCACTGGCGCGTCAGGCCCGCGTGTGCTGGGCGCCGTCTATCCGGCAGGCAGTTGATTCGTCTGGCTGAGCCACAACGGCAACTGCCGCCCGCAGGCGGCAGTTGAAGCCGAAAAGCCCGATCGCGCTCGTCAGACCGAGAAGCTGGACCCGCAACCGCAAGTCGTCGTGGCGTTCGGGTTCTTGATGACGAACTGAGCACCCTGCAAATCGTCCTTGTAGTCGATCTCGGCACCCATCAGGTACTGCAGGCTCATGGCATCGATCAGCAAGGTGACACCGTTCTTGTCCATGCGGCTGTCGTCTTCGTTCATCACTTCATCGAAAGTGAATCCGTACTGAAAACCGGAGCATCCTCCACCCTGAACAAAGACGCGCAGTTTCAGGTCGGGATTGCCCTCTTCATCGACCAATTCCTTGACCTTGGATGCCGCGCTGTCGGTGAAGACCAAAGGCGGCGGGGGTTCCTGCGATGTTGACTGGTCTGCTGTGGCTTGTGCGACTGAACTCATGGCGGCATCTCCCGACTGACAAAAATCAACCTTCATTATCCGTCGGCGCCCCGCAACCTTCGATCTGTCAGGGTATTGCGTTGTGCGTCGCCCAACAACGAAAAAGCCGCCCGAAGGCGGCTTCTTGCGAGCAACAGACAGCGTCGATTAACGCTTGCTGAACTGCTTGCGGCGACGAGCGCCGTGGAAACCGACCTTTTTACGTTCGACTTCACGGGCGTCACGTGTGACGAATCCGGCGCGGCTCAATTCAGGCTTGAGTGCTGCGTCGTAGTCAATCAGCGCGCGGGTGATGCCGTGGCGCACGGCCCCGGCCTGCCCGGACTCACCGCCACCATGCACGTTCACCTTCACATCGAAAGCAGCGTCATTCGACGTGAGCATCAGCGGCTGCTTGACGATCATGATCGAGGTCTGACGGCCAAAGTACTCTTCCACGGATTTTCCGTTGACGAGAATCTGTCCGGTGCCCTTCTTCATGAAGACACGTGCCACGGATGACTTGCGACGGCCTGTGCCGTAGTTCCAATTACCGATCATCACGTGTCCCCTTAGAGTTCCAGAACTTTGGGTTGCTGCGCAGCGTGCGGGTGGGCATCGCCTGCGTAGACCTTGAGCTTCTTGACCATGGCGTAACCCAGCGGGCCCTTGGGCAGCATGCCCTTGACAGCCTTTTCGAGCGCGCGGCCAGGATGCTTGGCCTGCATGTCCTTGAACTTCGTGCCGTAGATGCCGCCTGGGTAACCCGTGTGACGGTAATAGATCTTGTCGTTGGCCTTGTTGCCAGTGACGCGAATCTTGTCAGCATTGACGATGACGATGAAATCGCCCGTGTCGACGTGAGGCGTGTAAATGGCTTTGTGCTTGCCGCGCAAACGGAGGGCGACTTCACTGGCCACCCTGCCGAGAACCTTGTCGGTCACGTCAATCACAAACCACTCATGCGTCACCTCAGCCGGTTTGGCGCTGAAGGTTTTCATGGTTTTTTCCAGATAAATAACTAAAAAATTGACCGGTGGAAAGCCACCGGGATCGAGGTGCTCTCGGAACTGCTTCTTGACTTGGCAGCCTCTCGAGCTTTTCTGGCGCAGGCGGGAGCCCGTCCAAAAGCCTTCCTTGAAAACGAACTTTCAGGGAAGCCCGCGACTGTACCAGAACCGGCGCGGCCGAAGTTGCACCGGAACGCGGTCGGTTGATTCACATCTTCGCCGTGAACCCACCCCTCAGCCTCAACGATCTGATCCTCACGGCCCTCGTGGCTTTGGTGATCGGTTGCGCGCTGGCCAACTGGGGGGGGGTCCCAAAACGCGGCGCCCACCTTGCCGAAAAAATCGGCCGTTTCGGCTCGGCCGGTGCTGGGAACTCGTGAGCGCCGCTTGTATCACCGCCTTCGAAGTGCCTTTCCTCAGCACCTGATCTTGCCAAAACTCGCTCTGGTGCGCTTTTGCCAGCCCGACGATGCTTTGACGGTGCGGTACTGGTACGGCCTGCTGGGCTCGAGCCACGTGGCGTTTGCGGTGTGCAATTCCGAGGGGATCGTGGTGCTGGCCATCGACCTGGATGGTGATCGCCCCCGATCGAGGCGCAGCCTGCAAGTCCGACAGTGCGTTCTGGCCGCCTGTGGCGTCAAGCACTTGCGTGTGGACCCGAGACAGCTGCCCGAGGTGTCCGAGCTGCAATCTGTCTTGCCGTCTGGCGCCATCGCCAACGCGGCTCAGGCTTTTCCGGAACCGCACCCGTCACCCCTGCTGGATGCCGCCTGGGCCACACTGGCAACCACGGTGGCTGCACGCCGAGCGCAACGCAAACCCCAGTGGCAGGAATCGAGCCTGTTTCAGGACTCGTTTTTTTCCGCCGACGGCCTCACGGGGTCTGCCGCCGAATTGATTTCACGGCCGGCCCCTCATGGCACGCCAGCGCAAACGGCAGCGTCGCGTCCCCCCGAAGAGTTCAAGGTCGACAGATGTGACCTGCCGCTTACCATGGGTGGGTGAACGAACTTCCTCCCCCGGCTGCGCCGCAGCAGACTCCCTACGCGGGGTTGACGCCCGCGACCGTTCTGGATGCCATGGACAGCGTCGGGCTGTACGCCGATGGCCGGCTGCTGCAACTGAATTCCTTCGAGAACCGCGTCTTCCAGCTCTTTCTGGAAGACGGCCGGGCGGTCGTGTCGAAGTTCTACCGGCCCAACCGCTGGACCGACGCGCAAATCCTGGAGGAGCATGCGTTTGCCAGCGAGTTGATGGCCGAGGAAATCCCCATCGCAGCACCTTGGGCGCTGCACATCAATGGCGATTCCAGCATTGCGGCCAGGCTGATGGGCGAGCCGCCCACGCTGGCCGAGATCGCGACGCCCGACGGGGCCTACCGGTTTTGCGTCACCGACCGCAGGGCAGGCCGTGCGCCTGAACTGGAAGATCCGGCCACGCTCGAATGGATCGGCCGATTCATCGGCCGCATGCACCTCGTGGGCGCACGCCAGCCTTTCACACACCGGCGCGAACTGTCCATGAACGAGTTCGGCTGGGATTGCCGCGACTGGCTGCTCGAGCACGGCGACATCCCGCCACCTGTTCAGGCTGAGTGGAAGGCCGCGGTCGATGCCGCACTGAATCTGGCGCAAGACGCATTTGAGCGCGCGGGCGCCAGCGAGCGGCTCCGGCTGCACGGCGACTGCCACGTGGGCAACATCCTGTGGACGGACGCCGGCCCGCACTTCGTGGATCTGGACGACTGCCTGACCGGCCCCGCCGTGCAGGACTTGTGGATGCTGCTGTCGGGCGACGCGGTGGCGGCCAAGCAGCAACTGCGCTCGCTGCTGAGGGGCTACGAGCAGTTCCGCGACTTCGACGACCGCGAACTGGCGCTGATCGAGCCGCTGCGCACCTTGCGCATCGTGCACCAGTGCGCCTGGCTCGCCAAGCGCTGGTCGGACCCGGCCTTTCCGCCAAGCTTTCCATGGTTCGGCACCGAGGCCTACTGGCGGCAGATCACGCAGCAGTTGCAACAGCAGGTTCTGCGCGACTGAGAAAAGCGGGCCGGCGGCTCACCCCCCCCGGTTCAGGGGGATGCGGGCGCATCCCGTCGTCGATACAGTGAATTCGTGGGCAAATTTCCTGTTGCCGCTGGGTGCAGGAACGGCCTGACACCCTTTTCACTTCCAAGATCCCTCATGAAAACATCCACCAAGCTGCTGGCTGGCTTGGCGCTGGCCAGCGCCGCCACCTGCGCATCAGCCGTTCAGTTCAACGTCACCAGCCAGTCCTTCACGCCGGGCAGCGGCTACAACACGGGGGGTACCAGCACCAGCGACTTGGGCGCGGTATTCAGCGCATCCGGCTTGAATGAGCTTTTCGCATTGGCAACGGTCGGGGATTTCCACACCTACAAGTTCGGTGCGGTCACGCTGTATGACGGTGAGCTTTTCAACGGTTTTGCCTACATCGATGGCGGCATCCTTGGCAATGAAACCAACGATCTGACTGTCAGCGCCAACTTCCAGCTCTCGAGCCCTCTGACGGGGCTAAAAACTGTGTCCGCCTCCGGCACCGCTGTGGCCGGTTTAATCAACCCTCGCACGTTTTTTGATGCCACTCTGGAAGCAAATGGCGCCGTGGACCTCACGATCGACTGGGCGGACGAGCTGGTGGACTTTGGCAACGGTGGTCGGTTCAGGATCTCGATGAATGATCTTGCCTTCGACCACAACAACCAGACCCTCGACCAAAACGTCACCATCACTTTGGTCACGGCTCCCATCCCCGAGCCAGAAACCTACGCGCTGATGCTGGCGGGTCTGGGCGTGGTGGGCTTCATGGCTCGCCGCCGCAAGCAAGCCTGAGCTTCACTGCCGCCATGAAAAACCGGCCAGCTGGCCGGTTTTTTGTGGTCTGGGGCGGCGGGCACCGGCCGCTCGCCTTGCAGCCAATCAGCCGATCAGCATCGCGTTGACCCGCCGCACATAGGCCGCCGGATCTTCGAGGTGGCCGCCCTCGGCCAGAACGGCCTGATCGAACAGGATGTGGGCCAGATCGTCGAAGTGCTCGCTCGAGGCCAGGCTGCTCACCAGCGGGTGCTTGGCGTTGACTTCCAGGGTCGGCGTGGATGCCGGCGCGTCCTGCCCCGACTGCTTGAGCAAGCGCGCGAGGTGGCCGCTCAGGTCGCCTTCTTCAACCACCAGACACGCTGGTGAATCGACCAGCCGTGTCGTGACGCGAACGTCCTTGGCGCGGCCTTTGAGCGCCTCTTTCAGGCGATCGAGCACTGGCTTGAAGGTTTCGGCCACCTGCTCGGCCTGCTTCTTTTCTTCCTCGTCTTGCAGCTTGCCAAGGTCAACCGAGCCCTTGGCAACGCTTTGCAGCGCGTGGCCATCGAATTCGGACAGATGGCTGAGCATCCACTCGTCGACGCGGTCGGTGAACAGCAGCACCTCGATGCCCTTTTGGCGGAATATCTCGAGTTGCGGGCTGCCCTTGGCGGCGGCCAGGCTGTCGGCGGTGATGTAGTAGATCGACTCCTGGCCTTCTTTCATGCGCGAGACGCAGTCGGCGAATGACACGCCTTCGTCGGCGTGCGTGCTCGAAAAGCGCAGCAGCTTGGCCAGCCGCTCGGCGTTGGCGTGGTCTTCGCCCACACCTTCCTTGAGCAGCTGCCCGAAATCGCGCCAGAACGACGCGTACTTGGCTTTGTCGGCCTCGTCTTCGCTGTCGGCCAGCGCTTCGAGCATGCTCAGCACGCGCTTGGTCGAACCCTCGCGGATCGCCTTCACGTCACGGCTTTCTTGCAGCAGCTCGCGGCTCACGTTGAGCGGCAGGTCGGCGCTGTCGATCACGCCCTTGACGAAGCGCAGGTACACCGGCATCAGCGCTTCGGCGTCGTCCATGATGAACACGCGCTTGACGTAGAGCTTCACGCCGCCGCGCTTGTCGCGGTTCCACAGGTCGAACGGCGCCTTGGCCGGGATGTAAAGCAGCTGCGTGTACTCGCTGCGACCTTCAACCCGGTTGTGCGTGTAGGCCAGCGGGTTGTTGGTGTCGTAGCTGATCTGCTTGTAGAACTCTTGGTACTGCTCTTCGGTGATGTCGCTCTTGCTGCGCGTCCACAGGGCTGCGGCCTTGTTGACGGGCGCCCATTCGTCACGGGTGACTTGCTTGCTTTGCTCGGCGTCCCACTCTTCCTTTTGCATCAGGATGGGCAGCGACACGTGGTCGGAGTACTTGCTGACGATGGACTTGAGCTTCCAGCCGCTCAGGAACTCTTCTTCGCCGTCGCGCAGGTGCAAGATGATCGAAGTGCCGCGCTCGGGGCGGGTGATGGTTTCGACTTCGAAGTCGCCGGTGCCTTCGGAGGTCCAGCGCACACCTTCTTCGGCTTTCGCACCGGCGCGGCGGGTCTCGACGGTGATGCGGTCGGCCACGATGAAACCGCTGTAAAAGCCCACGCCGAACTGCCCGATCAGCTGCGCGTCCTTCTTCTGGTCGCCTTCGAGCTTGGCCATGAATTCACGCGTGCCGCTCTTGGCGATGGTGCCCAGGTTGGCCACCGCTTCTTCGGCGCTCATGCCGATGCCGTTGTCGCGAATGGTCAGCGTCTTGTTTTCGGAGTCAAAGCTCAGTCGCACCTCGAGGTTGGGCGCGTCTTCGTAGAGCTCGGGCTGGTTGATCGCCTCGAAACGCAGCTTGTCGCAGGCGTCGGAGGCGTTCGAGACCAGTTCGCGCAGAAAGATCTCTTTGTTCGAATACAGCGAATGGGTGACGAGGTGCAGGATCTGCTTGACCTCGGCCTGGAAGGAAAGGGTTTGTTTGCTCATGGTCGCTTCGATGATCGTGGGTTGCTTGCCAAAACTCCGGTGAGGCCCCCGCTCGGGAAACCGTCAACTCTCAGGCGATGTGGGGGCGAGCGCCCGCGCTTCAAGGTCTGCGCTTTCCCTGGCAAATAGCAACCCGACGGCGTGCCCTGCTCGCCACAATCACACCCATCGCTCACGCCATGGCCCGCCGCCGGTCAAAGGCCGCGCCTGCAGACACCTCCACCACCCGAGAGACACCATGCCCGATTCGCTACAACGCTGGATGAAAGAGGTGGCCCGACTCACCCAGTCGGGGCGCCTGGGTCGGGCGGCACAGTTCGTCCAGCAAGCGCTGGGCGCCGCGCCAGCGGAGCCGGCCGCACCAAGCCAGACGACGGTGGTGGAAGGCGTGGTGAGCGAGGTCGTACCGCCGCCGGTGTCACCCCCCGAAGCCGAGGTGGGGCTGGCAGCGCGCCCGGCGCTCGAACCCGCCGATCACCTGGGCCTGACGCTCACCGGCCAGCACACCGAACTCGGCCTGACGCGCAGCTACGAGTTGTACCTGCCACCTGAGGCCGCCGCCCGCACCGAGCCGCTGCCGTTGGTGGTGATGCTGCACGGCTGCTCGCAAAGTCCGCCAGACTTCGCCGCGGGCACGGGCATGAACGAGTTGGCACGCGAGATGGGTTTTGCGGTGCTTTACCCGGCGCAGTCTCAAGACGCCAATCCCGCTCGCTGCTGGAACTGGTTCGACAAAGACCACCAGCGGCGCGGCCACGGCGAGCCGGCGGTGCTGGCCGGCCTGACGCACGCCGTGATGACCGAGCACGGCTTAGACGCACGCCGTGTCTACGTGGCCGGGCTGTCGGCCGGCGGCGCGATGGCCGCCGTCCTGGGCCAGGCTTATCCGGACCTGTACGCCGCCGTTGGCATCCACTCAGGCCTGGCCAGCGGTGCCGCCGATGACCTGATGTCGGCCCTGTCGGCCATGCAGCACGGGCAGGCGGCCAACGCGCCGGCGCGTGGCGGCGTGGCCGATCCGGTGCCCACGATCGTGTTCCACGGCGACAGTGATGCCGTGGTTCACCCGGACAACGGCGCGCGTGCCATCGAGGTCGCCGTGCGGCGCAGCGAGCTCGCCATGATGGCCAGCCCGACACCCGCACCGGTGATCGAGCAAGGCGCGTCTGCACAGGGGCGCTGCTACACCCGCATCACGCATCCGGGCATCGAAAGCGCTGCCGCCCAGGCCGAACACTGGCTGGTGCACGGCGCCGGCCATGCGTGGTCGGGCGGCAGTGAGCGCGGCTCGTACACCGACCCGAGCGGCCCCGACGCCTCGCGCGAGATGTGGCGGTTTTTCAGCAGCCACGTGCAGCCCGAACGGCGCCGCGCCAGATGACCCGGGCGCCAGCGCCCCGTGTGGCACGACAACACCTGATGGCGTGCAGGCGGCCGGGATAATCCAGCCATGCCGTCACCCACCGACAACACACTGCCGCCCGCCCTGCCCGCCGCCCTGTCGGGCGAGCGCATTGAGGTGGACAGCGGTGCGGGGCGGCTGTCGTACTACGTGGCAGGTCCGGCCGGCGACGCTGCCGCGCTGGGCGATCAGACACCGCTGCTGCTGCTGCACAGCATCAACGCGGCCGGGTCGGCGTGCGAGATCCGCCCGCTCTACGAGCACTACCGCTCTCAGCGTCCGGTCTACGCGCTCGACATGCCCGGCTACGGGTTTTCCGAGCGCAGCGACCGCGCCTACCTGCCGCGCCTGATGACCGACGCGGTGCACGCGATGACCGAGGTCATCCGCCGAAACCACAGTGCGGTGCCCATCGACGTGCTGGGCCTGTCGCTGTCCAGCGAATTCGCCGCACGCGCGGCCCACGAGGCGCCCTCGCACTACCGCAGCGTGGCGCTGGTCAGCCCGACTGGCTTCAACCGCGGCGCGCCCTTCGAGGGCCCGCCCGGCAGCAACCGGGGCATGGCGGCGCTGCGCAAGTTCTTCTTCAACCCACGATGGAGCGACGCGCTGTACCGCTTGCTGACCCGGCGGTCGGTGATCCGCTTCTTCCTCAAGAAGACCTGGGGCAGCCCGCTGATCGACGAAGGCGTGCTCGAGTACGCCGCCATCACCACGCAGCAGCCGGGCGCGAAGCTCGCACCCTACTGGTTCGTGAGCGCGTTCCTGTTCAGCGCCGACATCAGCCGCGTCTACCAGTCGCTCACGATGCCCGTGTGGATGGTCCACGGCGTGCGCGGCGACTTCATCGACTACCGCCACAAGACCGCCTACGCGCACCAGCCGCACTGGACCTTCGACGTCATGTCGACGGGGGCGATGCCTTACTTCGAGCGCCTCGACGAGTTCACCGCCTTGTACGACGCGTTCTTGAAAGCCCGCCTCGCGCCCCAGCAGCAGCTGCCGCTGCTCTGAAAGGAAACCCATGCTCGCCATCCTGGGCGGAACCGGCCTGTACGAACTGCCAGGCATGGAAGTCGACGCGCAGCTCGACGCCCACACCCCTTTCGGGGCGGCCTCAGGCGCCATCAGCCGGGGTCGCTTTGCAGGCCACGAACTGCTGTTTCTGGCACGCCACGGCGCGGGGCACCGCTTGCTGCCGCACGAGATCAACTACCGCGCCAACATCTATGCGCTCAAGCGCGCCGGCGCCACGCAAGTGCTCAGCTTTTCGGCGGTGGGCAGCCTCACCGAGGCGATCGCGCCGGGGCACCTGGCGATGCCCGACCAGTACTTCGACTGGACCAAGGGCGGGCGTTCACGCACCTTCTTCGGCGAGGGCGTGGCTGCCCATGTGTCGACCGCGCAGCCGGTCAGCCGCGCACTGATCGACTGGGTGGCTCAGGCAGTGAGCCACCACGCCATTCGCCATCCGCAGCAGCCGCCGATCACGCTGCACCGTGATGTCACTTACGCCTGCGTCGAAGGCCCGCGTCTGGGCACCCGAGCCGAAAGCCTGTTCCTGCAAAACGCCGGCTGTCAGCTGGTGGGCATGACCAACGTGCCCGAGGTGTTCCTGGCACGCGAAGCGCAGATGGCCTACGCCACGGTGGGCATCGTGACCGACTACGACTGCTGGATGGACGACCCGAGCAAGCACGTCACCATGACGGCGATGCTGGCGCTGTACCGCGAGACCATCGCCTCGGCGCGTGCGCTGCTCGAGACCTTGCTGTCAGGGCCGCTGCCGCCGCCCGAGCCGGGCATTCGCAACGCGCTCGAGCACGCCTTGATGACATCCGAAGAACAACTCACGCCGGCCCAGCGCGAGTGGTTCAGCGTGCTGCGCCGCTGATCGGCTGGCGGCTCAGGCCTCGGACGTGGCGGCCGCGGCCACCCGCTGCGACAGGTGGGCCAGCGCCTCGTCGACCTGATCGACGAGCACCAGGCACAAGTCGCCTGGCTCCAGACGGTCGAGTGCGAGATCGATCGCCACGAACTCGCCGCGGATCTCGTCGATGCGCTGCGTGCGCGTGGCACCGGCCAGCCCCTCGCGCAGCAAGCGGATCACCTCGCCATCGGCACGGCCGCGCTGGCAGGCATCTTGAAACAGCACCACGTCATCGAAGCAGCCGCCGAGGATCTGGGTTTGCTCGCGGATGTCCTCGTCGCGCCGATCACCCGCGCCGCTGATCACCACCGAGCGACGGTGCGCCGGCAGCGCCTCGACGGCGCACACCAGCGCACGCATGGCGTCGGGGTTGTGGCCGTAATCGGCGATCACCGTGGCACCGCGGAAATTCATGAGGTTGAAGCGGCCCGGCACGTTGTCGGTGTCGCTCGAGAAGGTTGCCAGGCCGCGGCGGATGGCATCCCAGGCCAGCCCCACGCCCCACGCGGCGGCCACGGCGGCCATCGCGTTGTCGACCTGGAAACCAATGGCGCCATTGCGCGTCAGCGGCACATCGCGCAAGGCGATGCGCTCGCGCCACGCGCCCTGCGCGGCCACCAGCCACTCGCCTTCCACACACACCGTGCGGTGACCCTGGGCGCGGTGCGCCACCATCACCGGGTGCTGCCGGTCGGCGGCAAAGTAGATCACCTCGCCGGGGCAGTTGGCGGCCATCGCCACCACGTGCGGGTCGGTGGCGTTGAGCACCGCAAAGCCCATGGGCGACACGTTTTGCACGATCACCCGCTTGATCAGCGCCAGGTCTTCGACGGTGGCGACGTAGTTCAGCCCGAGGTGGTCGCCGCTGCCCACGTTGGTGACCACGGCCACCTGGCAGCGATCGAAGCCCAGCCCTTCGCGCAGCACACCGCCGCGCGCGGTCTCGAACACGGCCGCGTCGACATCGGGGTGCATCAGCACGTTACGAGCGCTCTTCGGGCCGCTGCAGTCGCCACTGTCGATCTGGCGGCCCTCGACGTACACGCCGTCGGTGTTGGTCATGCCCACGCGCAGACCGCTGGTCGACAGCAGGTGCGAGATCAGCCGCACGGTGGTCGTCTTGCCGTTGGTGCCGGTGACGGCCACCACCGGAATGCGGCCGTCCTCGCCGTGCGGGTACAGGCTTTCGATCATCGCCTCGCCGACCGGGCGTCCCTTGCCGTACGAAGGCGACAGGTGCATGCGCAGCCCTGGCGCGGCGTTGACCTCGACCACGCCACCGCCCTGATCTTCCAGCGGGTGCAGCACGCTTTCGCACACCACATCGACGCCGCAGATGTGCAGGCCGATGGTCTGCGCGGCAGTGATCGCACGCGCGGCCATGTCGGGGTGCACGCTGTCGGTCACGTCGGTGGCCGAACCACCGGTGCTCAGGTTGGCGTTGTTGCGCAGGGTGACGCGTCGGCCCTTGTCGGGCACCGACTCGGGCGCCAGGCCCTGCTCGGCCAGCCGCGCGATGGCAATGTCGTCAAAGCGGATCTTGGTCAGCGACGTTGAGTGGCCGGTGCCGCGCTTGGGGTCGGCGTTGACCATGTCGACCAGCTGGCGCACGGTGTTCACGCCGTTGCCCAGCACCTGCGGCGGATCGCGCCGGGCGGCGGCCACCATGCGGTCACCCACCACCAGCAGCCGGTAATCGCTGCCCGGCAGGAAGCGCTCGACCATCACCTCGCCGATCTCGGCGGCCACGCGGTAGGCCATGTCGAGCTGCTCGCGCGTGGTGATGTTGACCGTGACGCCCTTGCCCTGGTTGCCGTCTTGCGGCTTGACCACGACCGGCAGGCCGATCTCCAGCGCCACCGTCCAAGCCTCGTCGACGCTGTTCACAGGCCGACCGTAAGGCACCGGCACGCCGGCCGCCAGCAACAGCTTCTTGGTGAGGTCCTTGTCCTGGGCGATCGACTCGGCCACCGCGCTGGTGACGTCGACCTCGGCGGCCTGAATGCGGCGCTGGCGCGAGCCCCAGCCAAACTGCACCAGAGAGCCGCGGGTCAGGCGACGAAACGGAATGCCGCGCGCGGCGGCCGCATCCACGATGGCACCGGTGCTCGGGCCGAGGCGCACGTCCTCATGAGCGTCGCCCAGGCGGCCGATGGCGGCGTCGACATCGAACGGATGGTTGCCCACGGCGGCCTCAAGCAGCGCCTGCGCCAGCTCGAACGCCAGGCGCCCGACCTCTTCCTCGCTGTATTCGACGACCACCTGGTACACGCCGGGCTCGACCGTGGCCGCCGTGCGGCTGTAGGTCACCGGGCAGCCGGCTTGCGCTTGCAGCGTCAGCGCCAGCGACTCGAGCAGGTGCGCGATCGACTTGGGCTGCTGCTGGCTGGCCACGAGCAACGCGCCCACGGCCGGGAACAGGTTGCACACCCGGCTTTCGACACCGCAGATGTAAGTCAAGCTGCGCTCGGGCACGGAGCACATCACCACCGCCTCGATGGCGGGGTGGCGGCTCCAGAGGTTGGGGCCACGCAAGGCCCGGATGCGGGTCACGTCCATGGACAGCGCTTTCTGCCGGCAAAGCCGGTCAAGAGATCGAGAGGGGTCGGAAAGGAGAAGGGCTCAGAGGGTCGCCATCGAGGCCGACGCGCTCGCTGCCACCGGCTTGCCTTGGGTGCTGGAGACCGTTGGGGCCGACGGCGCCGCCAGGTCCATCCCGGGGGGCGCCATCACACCGGCGGTCATCGTGACCGCAAAGGTCTCGATGCCGGCGGCCATCAGTTCGGGCGAGATGCCCAGGGCCCAGGCGGTGGCAATCGCGGCCAGCAGCACCTCGATGCGGTCGTCGCCCGAAGCAAGGGCGTCACCGGCTTCGAAGCGCCGACTGGCGTGCGCCAGATTCGAGCACCGGGTTTCAGCCGCGCCCGTGGCCAGCACCGCCCAGCCGTCGCGCACGAATGCGCAGCGACCGCCGGCAGCGCGCTGCGCGACGAGCGCCTCGTTGGCACCGTCGAGCGCATAGAGAATCACGTCGCCGTCGCACAGCGCAGCCATCTCGGCGATGCGCGAGTCGGCGGCGTTGAGCACCGCGATGCCGTCGGGCAAGACCACATCGATCTGCGTGCGCAGCACCTTGGCGAGCTGGTCGGTCTCGCGCACATCGTGGGCGGCCAGCGCGGCTGTCTCGCCCGCGCCAAACGACAGATCGGTGACCACGCCGACATGGCAGCGGTCGTAGGCCAAGCCGTCGTTGAGCACCGAGGTGGCGCCGTTCTCGATCACCACCGCGTCGACCGATCGGTTGAGCAGCAGCCGGTGGCCAGACTCCCAGCACGCGCCGTCGGTGCGCTCGATCTGACGCACGCCGAGGAACAGCCCGTCGCGGCAGGCCAGGCCCACGCGCCGCCCACTCAGGTGCAGCAGCCAGGCCACCAGCCGCGCGATGGTTCGCGTGCCCCGCGAGCCCGCCAGCCCGACGATGTCGATGCGGCCGGTCTCGTCTTCGGGAAACAGGTGGTCGACGATGGCGCGACCCACCGGGCGCGGCATGCCTTCGGCCGGCTTGAGGTGCATCAGCAAGCCGGGGCCGGCGTTGACTTCGACGATGGCCCCGCCCTGCTCGGACAGCGGACGCGAGATGTCCTTGGCCACCAAGTCAATGCCGGCGATGTCCAGGCCCACCACGCGGGCGGCCAGGGCTGCGGCGTATTGCACCTCGGGGTGGATGTTGTCCGTGCAGTCGATGGCCACGTTGCCGTTGCGCTCGATCACCACGAAGCGACCGGGCTCGGGCACAGCCTGCGGGGTCAGTCCCTGGCGCTGGATTTCGAGCTGCACCTTGGTGTTGGCCTCGATGGAAATGGTTTCGAGCGGGAATTCTTCTTCGATGCCGCGGCGCGGATCGGAATTGAGCTGGCTGTCGATCAGCTGGCGCACCGTCGACTTGCCATCGCCAGTGATGCCGATGATTTCGCCCCGGGCTGCCGCCACCACCCGGTCGCCCACCACCAGCAGGCGGTGTTCGTGGCCGGGAATGAAGCGCTCGACCATCACCTCGCTGCCCTCGGGGTGGGCGACGCGGTAAGCGGCTTCGATGTCGGCCTGCGTGCGCAGGTCCAGGCTCACGCCGCGGCCGTGGTTGGCGTCAGACGGTTTGACCACCACCGGCAGACCGATGTCCTGGGCGGCTGCCCAGGCTTGTTCGGGGCTGCTGACGATGCGGCCTTCGGGCACGGGCACGCCGCAGGACTTGAGCAGCGACTTGGTCAGGTCCTTGTCGCTGGCGATGCCCTCGGCAATGGCACTGGTGGACTCGGTTTCTGCCGTCCAGATGCGGCGCTGGCGCGCGCCGTATCCCAGCTGAACCAGGTTCCCGTCGTTCAGCCGGATGTGCGGGATGCGCCGAGCGGTGGCGGCATCGACGATGCACGCGGTGCTCGGGCCGAGGTAGCAGCTGTCGACCTTGTCGCGCACCGCACCGACTGCGGCGTCCAGATCGCACGGCAGTTCGTTGATGGTCGACATGAGCAGGCGGTGGCCGTGCGCCAGCGCGGTGCGCGCCACGTGCTCGTCACGGGCCCGAAACACCATGCGGTAGACGCCGTCGGTCGAGGTGCTGCGGGTCTGGCCGAAACCGGTGGGCATGCCCGCCAGGTTCAGCAACTCGATGACCACGTGCTCGAGCACGTGACCGGCCCAGGTGCCCGACTTGAGCCGCTCGAGAAATCCGCCACGCTCGCCGACACCGCAGTGGTGTTCGATCAGCGCGGGCATCAGCGAGACCAGGCGGTCGCTGAAGCCCGGCAGCGTGGAGCTCGGGTAGTTCTCGAGCTCGCCCAGATCGAGCCAGGTTTCCAGCGCCGGGCGGTAAGTCCATACGTTGGGTCCGCGCAAGTAGGTGGTGCGCAGCAAACGGATGTCGTCGAATTTCTTCATGTTTTCAGGTGCGCCGAGGACGGCCGCCTTGATCAGGGATGAGGCAACAACGGCCTGAGCGCACCGCCGGTTGACGTGAAAGCAGACAGTTACAGCGTCCAGCCCGGCAACAGGCGTGGAGTTCAGGGCTGCCCCGCGCCCAGTTTGGCGGCAATCAGTGCCATCAGGCGGCGGATTTCAGCGACGAGTTGCCCGGCTTCGGCCACGTCGCCCCCGGGCGCTTTCATCGACTTTTCCAGCCGCAGACACAGCGCCGCCAGCCCGTTGGCGCCCACCGAACCCGCCGATGATTTGGCCTTGTGGCCCAGCGCGGCGAGCGCCGCACGATCACCCGCGGTCACGGCCGCATCGAGCTCGTCGAGCGTGCGGTCCATGAACGACAGGAACACCGAGGCGATGTCCTGGGTCTTTTTCGGGTTGTTGCGGGTGAGCATCGCCAGCACCGACAGGTCGATCACGTCGCCGTCATCGACCTGTGCGGGTGGCGGCGCGGGAGCCGGTACCGCCACGACGAGCGCCTCGTTCGCCGGCTCGCAGGGCAGCCACTGGCTGAGCTTGGCGTAGAACTGCTCGGGCATCACGGGCTTGGCGATGAAGTCGTTCATGCCCGCCGCGCGGCACGACAGCTCGTCCTCGCCACGCGCATTGGCGGTCATCGCGATCACGGGCAGATCACCGAACCCGGAATCCGCGCGGATGCGCCGGGTGGCCTCCAGGCCGTCCATCAGGGGCATTTGCACGTCCATGAGCACGCAGTCGACCCGGCTCTTGGCCAGCACGCTGAGCGCGCTCAGGCCATCGCCGGCGATCAGCACGCTCGCGCCCGCCGCCTCGAGCAGCTCGGTGGCCACGCGCTGGTTCAGCTGGTTGTCATCGACCACGAGCACCGTGCTGCCGACCAGCGAGCAGTCCCATTGACCGCTCACCGGCGGCGCGGCCGGGAGTTCGTTCGACCACGGCAGCGGCAGGTGCAACCAGAACATGCTGCCCGATCCGGGTGCGCTCACCACGCCCACGTCAGCGCCCATCAGATCGGCCAGCTGGCGGCAGATCGCCAGGCCCAGGCCCGTGCCGCCGTAGCGGCGCGTGGTCGAGGCATCGGCTTGATGGAACGCCTGGAACAGCTGTGCCGTTTGCGCCGGGGTCATGCCGATGCCGCCGTCCACCACTTCGAAGCGCACATCCGCACCGGCGACATCGGGGTTCAGCGCCTGCACGCGCAGCACCACCTCGCCATCGCGCGAGAACTTGATGGCGTTGCTCGTGTAGTTGAGCAAGATCTGCCGCACCCGCAGCACGTCACCGTGCAGCGGCCGCTTGAGCGCCGGGTCGATCTCGCAGCGCAGTCGCAACGACCGCTGGCTCGCCATCTCCGACAGTTGCCTCGTCACGTCATCGACGACCTCGGGGATCAAAAAGCTGCACGCCTCGATCTCGAGCTTGCCGGCCTCGATCTTCGAGAAGTCGAGGATGTCGCTGATCAGGCTCAGCAGGTGCTGCCCCGACTCGCTGATGCGCTCGAGGTACTCGGTGACCTTGGGGTTGGGCGCGGCACGCAGCGCCAGGTAGGACATGCCCAGGATGCTGTTCATGGGCGTGCGCATCTCGTGGCTCATGTTCGAGACGAACTCGCTCTTGGCATGGTTGGCCACCGAGGCCGCACGCACGGCTTCGGCCAGCTCCTGGGTGCGCTCGTCGACCTTGCGCTCGAGGTTGACGTTGAGCTCTTCGAGTTGCCGCTCGGCGCTCACGCGCTGTGTCACGTCGCGAAAGCTGAACACCCGCCCGTCGAGCTTGCCGTTGATGAACAGCGGCGTCACAAAGCGCTCGAGCACCCGGCCATCGCGCAGGGTCATCGACGCCGCCACGTCGTCATCGCAGTGGGTCGGCGTGTTCAGCAGCGTGAGCAGATCGACCTGATCGTCCACCACCTGAGACTGCAGGAACTTCACCATCTTGAGCTCGCGGTCGCGTTCGAGGAAGTCCTCGGGCAGGCCCCACATGCGGATGAAGCGCTGGTTGCAGCTGAGCAGCGAGCCCTGCAGATCGGTCACCGCGATGCCATCGGCGGTGGCCTCGAGCGTGGCGCCCAGCAGCGCGCGTGCGCGGTTGAACTCGCGGTGCGTGCGCACGCGGGCTCGCACGATGGCCGGGTTGATGGGCTTGCCGATGAAGTCCACGGCACCGAGCTCGAGCCCGCGCGCCTCGTCTTCAGAGCTGTCGCGGCTGGTCACGAAGATGACCGGAATGTCAGCGGTGGCGGCGTGCGCCTTGAGCTGCTGGAGCACCTGGTAGCCGTCCATGTCGGGCATCATGATGTCGAGCAGCACGATGTCGGGCGGCGTGGCGCGGCAGATCGCCAGCGCCTTCTCGCCGCTGGTGGCCATCAGCACCTGGTGGTCGCCGGCGAACGCCTGGTACAGCGCCTGGATGTTGAGCGGCTGGTCATCGACCAGCAAGATGCACGGCGGCCTCGGGCGCCTCGAAAATCGCTCCCCCACGACGTTGCCAAAGCGAGGTCTGTGGGGGATCACGCGAGCTCCTCGGCCAGCAGCTGACGACACGCCACCGCAGCGCGCTCGAAGTCCAGCTCACCCATCGACGCTTCCAGCGCCTCCAGGCCTGCCGCCCCGAGTCCGTCGGAATTCGCGCGCAGTTGCTCGAGCAGGTCCAGCGCACGCATGTCGGAGGCCTGCAGCAGGTTGAGGATTTCGCGCAGCCAGCGCCGCTGCGTCTCGGTGGTGGGCGCCTCGCCCACGGGCTGCGTGCCAGAGCCCTGCTCCATCAGCGCCGGCACCAAGGGCGCGGCCGCCTGCTCGAAGTGCTTGGCAGCGCCCTTGAGTGCGCGAACCACATCGGTGCACAGCTCGGCGGGGGCAACCGACTCGAAAGCCCAGTTGGCCGTCGTGGCGCTGGCGCACAGGTCGCTCGCGCCCAGCATGGCGCTCAACCCCTTGAGGGTGTGCGCCACCATGGCGGCGTCGGCCCAGGCCGCCTCGGCAACGTGCAGGTCGAGCTTGGTCAGCATTCCCGGGAGATCCTCCAAAAAGCTTTTCAGCATACGGCCGTAGACCGGCGAGTTGCCACCCAGCCGACGGATCGCCGCAGCCATCTCGATACCGCCACGTTCAGCCTGTTCGAGCAGATCGGGCGGCAGCGACAGTTCGCCTCGCGGTGCCGCCGCCACCGCGCCCGTTTGCACGCGCCCGGTGTGGCGCCGCAGCGCGGACACCAGGTCGGCCAGCTCGAAGGGCTTGCCCACATGGCTGTTCATGCCGGCATCCAGGCAGGCCTGACGGTCCGTGGCCATGGCGTTGGCGGTCATCGCGATGATGGGCAGGGCCTCGAAACCGGGCCGC
>CAIVGK010000100.1 GCA_903905475.1 uncultured Burkholderiales bacterium
CGCCTGCCTCGCACTCAGCGGCGTGGCGTGCAGCAGCCTCAACATCCCCAGCACCGCATTGAGCGGCGTGCGAATCTCGTGACTCATGTTCGCCAAAAACTGACTCTTCGCCTGGTTCGCCTGCTCGGCCGATTCCTTGGCGTCGCGGAACTTGCGCAAGTTGCCCTCGCGCTCGCTGATCAGCTGCTCGATCAACGCCGACACGGCCGTGAGGTCCTTGGCATCTTCCTGCCCCGGGCGCGCCGCCACACCGGTCTTTTCGACCGGCCACTCGATCAGGGCCGGCACCTCGGCCCCGCCTTGCATCTGCGCTTGCATCTGGGCGGCTGTCTGGCGCAGCACCGCGAAGGCATTGGCCCGGTTCTGATTGGCGATCTGCAAGTTGTCGGACAGCTGGTTGAAGCTGTCCACCAGCACGTGCACCTCCCCGGAGGACTTCACCTCGACACGGCTGGCCAGCTGGCCACGCGCCAGCCGGGCTGCCGCATTCGCCAGCTCGATGATGGGCGTCGAGAAATTGCGCGCCACCAGATACGCCAGCACCAGCACCGCCAGCGCCGACAGCGCCAGCACCACCGAGAAGAAGTACAGCGCCGACTCGAAGTCCTTGTAGAGCAGCGAATCGGGCACCGCATAGGCGATGCGCACGAAAGGCTCGTCCGACACGATGGACAGGTCCCGGTAGGCCAGCAACGCATCGTCGAGCCGCTGGAGCACCAGATCTTTCACCAGTCCGCTGCCCACCAGGTCGGCGCCATGGAGCTGCACCAGCTGCTTGGTGGGCTGCAGCAAGGCGACACCCTTGGGGTCGAACAGCCAGATCGGCTGCTCATCGAACAGCGTGACCGCCTTGAGCCGCGCGATGAAGGCATCGAGCCGGACGCGGATCACGATGACGCCGCTGAACGCCCCGTTGTCGAAGTCCAGCGAGGGCAAGCCGGCCAGCACCGTCAGCCGCCCCGCCTCGTCGGTGAAGGGCCCCTCGATGGTGACCTCGCGCGGCGGCATGAACCATTCCATGTTGCCCGCCGACAGCAGCGACGGCGTGGTGCGGATGCGGTCGAAGAGCTGGTCGAAGTGCACGCGAGTCGGCAGCTTTTGCGCACGCTGCCGGGCCACCGATTCGGCCGACAGGGTGTCGGCCGAGGCGCTGCGCTTGCGATCCTCGACGCTGGCGATCATGTTGCCTTCGGCGTCGGCGTAGTAGATGCCCGAGTAGGCGTCGTAGTCGGACTGCATCCGCAGGAAGCTCGACTCGAGCGCCTTGGCGTTGACGTTGCGCTCGTCCTGCGACGACGACAGGAACAGCGCCACCGCCTCCGACGCGGTGATCTGCTTGAGCGAACGCTGCAACCCGAGCCCGAACTCCTGCTCGAAGTTGGCCGCGATGATGGCGATTTGCTGGGTGATGCTCTGCTCGGTGCGCAGCCTCGCGGAGTCCTTGCTGAACTCGAAGGCGACGTAGATCAGCGGCGCGCTGATGATCGCGCCGACGGCCAGAAACGCCAGCAGCAGCCGATGGAAGATGGGCATCTTCGCGTTGCCCCTCAGCCTGCGCAGCGGCTCGCGGTTGCGTGGCTCATGGCGCGAGCGCCAAGGACTTGTCGATCACTTCGTCGATCAGGTACATGGCGTCTTCGAGCGGGATGCCCAGCGACTTGGCGCGGTTGCGGTTGACCAGGTACGGGCCGCGCTCGGGCGTGCGCACCGCCATGCGCGCCGGGCTCAGCCCCTTGTCGAGGATGCCGTGCGCCATCTCCATGGCCATGTAGCCCTGGTTGTAGCCGGAGTCGTTGGCCGTCAGCAGCATGCCCTCGAGAACGAACTGATCTTCGTGCGAAGCCTCGGGAATGCGGATGTGTTTGAGGTACCAGCGACCCACCTCGAGCATGTCGACGTGGTTGCCCTTGGCGTCGCGCAAGGTGTCGTGGTTGAGCACGAAAAAGGCATCGACCTTCTTCGACAACTCGAGCGCGCGGGACTTGAACTCGTCGAGCGAGTTGGTCATGACCTTGTCGACCAGCTTGAGCGGAAGCGCCCCGCGCTGCGCGAGCTGCTCGATCATCTTGGCGTTGGGCCGCGACGACTCGGAATCACACGCCAGGATCGCAAAGGTCTGTGCCTTGGGCACCAGCCGCTTGAGCAGGTCCAGGCTTTCCTTGTGATAGCCCTGCTGCCACACGCCGGTGACGTTGCGTCCCGGCGTGTCCATGCTGTCGACCAGGCCGTACTTGAGCGGCAGCCCGTTGATGCCCCAGAACACCACCGGCGTCGTCGAGTCGAGCAGCTGCCCGCCGATGAACTTGGCCGCGTTGTCGTCGCCCAGCAGCACCACGTCAGGCTTGAACGCGCGGATCTCGACCATGATGCGCGCGGTGGCGCTGGCCATGTCGGGGCCGCTGTCGCGCCGCTTGGTGTCCATCCACGCCTTGCGGATCACCGCACGGTTGCTCTCGACCGTGTCGTTCTTCGCCAGCGCATCGGCTTGCGCTTCGCTGTCGAGCAGGCCGAACTTGCGCATGGCCGCACTGACGCCCTTTTGCGTGGACTGCGACCAGATGTACGCACGGTGGTAGCTGCTGACGATGAAGATGCGCTTTTTGTTGGCTGGCGTGGCTTGCGCCAGGGCAGCGCCGGCGCACAAGGCTGCGATCGGCAGCCCGAGCAGGGCTCGACGCGGGATGAGCGACATGGCTTTTCCTTTCACCGTTCAGACCTTGCGCAGGCCCTGCCATTTCCTGTAGATCTCGGCCACCTGGCCCGAGTACAGGTCCATCGAGGCTTCGGGCGTGAGGCGGCCCGAGGCGACGTCGGCAAACATGCGCGGCACGATCCATTCCTTGAGCACTTCATCGACCGCCGCATTGGCGTAGCCGGGGTAGCCCAGCGGCACCGTCCACTGGCTGGCATCGGAGAAGATCGAATACTTGTCAGCCGGCACGACCTTCGGGTCACTGGCAAGCAACCTTTGCATATCGGGCACCAGTTGTGGGAACGTCGGGAAGTTGTAGAAGCTGCTGTTCATGAAGACGTCGCGCGAGCGACCGGTCAGGTCCACGAGAAACCGCTTGGCGCCTTCGACATTGCGCGCGAAGTTCCAGATCGCGTAGACGCTCATGAAGTGCATCACCCCGACCTGCGCTGCGGGACCCCTGGCTGGCCGGGCCAGCAAGATCTTGTTGGCCACCGGAATCTTTTCGCTCTCGCCAGTGCGGGTGATCGACAGCGCGTTCAGCGTGAGCGAGCCCTTGCCCGCGAGCATCAACCGATTGTTGGACGAGGCATCCCAGGAAAAGATCTCGTCGGTCATGGTCTCGGTGTAGAGCGCCTTGGCGTACTTCAGGGCCTCGAGCGTTTGCTTCGACTTCAGGCTGGCGCGGCCGTCGGCGTCTTGCACGCCAGCGCCGAACGACAGCAGCATCGAACGCAGCGCCATGCTGCTGTCGAGCTCGTTGGACATGCCGATGCCCACCGGAATGCCGTGCTTTTCCTTGATCTTGCGGCCACCTTCACGGATGGCATCCCAGCTGTCAGGCCTGACTCCCGCTTCGTCCCAGAGGTCCTGCCGGTAGTTGATCGGATCGGGGACGTAGCCATCGGAAAAACCAAAGTGCTTCTTGGTGACCGGGTTGTAGGTGCTCTTGATGGCGATGTCGAGCGGCTTGCCGTACTTCTTTTCGCACTCGGCGTAGACGTCGCGGTGGTCGATGACGTGGTCCTCGTACGACGCTGGCGGGCTCAGGAACATGCACAGGTCGTGACCTTGCTTCTTGCCGATCTCGGCCGCCGCGCGGCTGTCCAGGCTCGTCATGCCCACGTTGGTGACGATGACCTCGGTGTCATTGCGCTCGCCCCATTCCTTGGTGAAGGTCTTGTTGAACCACTCGTCGTAAGCCGGTACGAAGTGGTTCCACTGCATGATCTTCAGCACCTTGCGTGCCGCGTGCGCGCTGCGCAGCAGCGGCGGCGCCACCGAGGCAGCCAACCCGAGGGTGCCGGCCGTGCGGATGAAGCCGCGGCGGTCGGCACGGGTTCTCAATGGGGGGATCTGGTCACTCATGAAATCTCCTCGACACAGGGCACAGAACGGGAACACCACCGCCTGGCATGGGACATGCCTTGGGGGAAACGAAGGCAAGAAAAAACTGATCCGATCGTAGTTGCACGCTCAGCCCGGAGTCGTGCCATCCACGGGTGTTCGCGGGGTGCATGCGGCGCGCCGGCAACACGTTCATGGGATCGGCTCGCGCAGCCATTCGTCACACAAAGCCGCCGCGCGTTCGAAGTCGAGCGCGTCCACGCAGGCCTCGAGATCGCGCAGCTTCGGCAAGGACCGCAGCGACGCGTCGCCGCGCAGCGGCTCGAACAGATCCAGCGCGTGCATGTCCGAGCGGCCCAGCGCGGCCAGCAAGGCCTCGAGGCTCTCGCGCAGCGGCGCCGCGGCCGCTGCGCCTTGCGCTGCAGGAACGGCCAGCTCGATGCCAAACCCGGCCGCCCACGGGCCGACGCGCGTGCTCAGAGCCTCGGCGAGGCCGCGCACGCGCGCCATCAGCTCGCGCGCCACAGCCTCGGTCGGCCCGCGCTCGAACGCCGTCTCGGCGAGCGCCGCGGCAGCTTGCAACTCGCGCGCGCCGATCGTCGCGGCCAACCCCTTGAGGGCGTGCATCGACATCGACGCCGCCGGCCATTGCGCCAGCCGCACCTGCTGCTCGGCGAGCGTCAGGTGCTGCGGCAAGTCCTTGAGGAAGCCGCGCAGCATGCGCCCGTACACCGGGGCGTTGCCACCGAGCCGGCGGATCGCCGCCGCGACCTCGAGCCCGCCCAGCTCGCGCGCATCGGGCAACGCGCCCGATGACGCGGTGACGGCCGAAGGCAGCCCCGCCGGTGCTGCCGACCGGCCGGTGTGGTGTCGCAGCGCGGACACCAGGTCGGCCAGCTCGAAGGGCTTGCCCACATGGCTGTTCATGCCGGCATCCAGGCAGGCCTGACGGTCCGTGGCCATGGCGTTGGCGGTCATCGCGATGATGGGCAGGGCCTCGAAACCGGGCCGC
>CAIVGK010000101.1 GCA_903905475.1 uncultured Burkholderiales bacterium
CGGATTCGGGCACACCACCGTGGCACCGGCGCGCGTGGGGTCGATCACCGTTTGCGCCAGCGCGAACAGCGCCTCGCGCGAACCATTGACCGGCAGCACCTGACGGGTCTCGTCCACCGTGATGCCGTAGCGCCGCGAGATCCACTGTGCGATGGCCGCACGCAACGCGGGCTCGCCCGCGGTGGCCGGGTAGCTGGACAGACCGCCCAGGTGGTCGACCAGCGCTTGCTTGACCAACTCGGGCGTGGGGTGCTTGGGCTCGCCGATGCCCAGGCTGATCGGCCGGTACGCGGCGTTGGGCGTGATGTCGCGGGTCAGCGCACGCAGGCGCTCGAAGGGGTAGGGCTGGAGCCTGGCAAGCAGCGGATTCATCGCCTGATTATCGGGGGGTGGTCATGGCGCCGGGCGGCTGCGGCCGGGGCTGAAACCATAATGCGCCGCTGTTCCGACCCACGGCTTCGAGGAGTTTTCATGCAGTCCGACGACGGTTTTGCCCAGGCGGCCCAAGCGCTGCTGGCTCAAGTGATCACCACCGACACCGCCGGGCTCACCGCGGGCGAGGTGAGCATCGCGGTGGCTGGCGGTCATGTCGCGGCTTATCGCGCCATGCCGGCCCGTCCGGGCCGTCACCCGGTGGTGCTGGTGGTGCAGGAGATCTTCGGCGTGCACGAGCACATCCGTGATGTGTGCCGCCGGCTGGCCCAACTGGGCTACTTCGCGATCGCCCCCGATCTGTATGGGCGCCAGGGCGATGTCTCGACGATGAGCGACATCCCGGAGATCTTCTCCCGCGTGGTGCTTCAGGTGCCCGATGCGCAGGTCTGTGCCGACCTCGATGCGGCCATCGCATTCGCCCGCGACAGCGGCCATGCCGACGCCGAGCGCGTGGGGTTGGTGGGGTTTTGCTGGGGCGGTCGCATCGCCTGGGTCTACGCCGCGCACAACCCGAAGCTCCAGGCCGCGGTGTCGTACTACGGGTTGCTCGAGGGCATGACGTCGGAGATCCGACCGAACGACCCGCTCGATCTGGCCGAATCGATCCGTGTGCCGGTGCTCGGGCTGCACGCCGGCCACGACGACTTCGTTCAACCTGCGGCGATCGACCAGATGCGCGCCGGGCTGGTCAAGTCAGGCAGCGGCTCGCAGATGGTGGTGTTTCCGAACGTCAACCACGGTTTCAACGCCGACTACCGGCCCACCTACGACAAGACGGCAGCCACCTACGCCTGGAAACTGGCGCACGACTGGCTCAAGGATCACGGGGTGTGAGGGTGACGCGGGGCTAGACGTTGCGGTGCACCGCCAGCGCCCAGCGCCAGGCCTCGTCGGACAACTGCGACACCCGCTCGATCCCGCCGAAGCCGGTGGCGGCGGCGGCGGCCGCATCCAGGTCGTGCCGCTCGAGCGCTTCGCTCAGGGTGAGCAGCCCTTGCCACGGCCCGCTGCGATCGAGCAGCGCCAGATGGGCCGGCTCGCTCAGGCGCAGTGGCTTGAGCGCCTGCGACATCGGCATGTCGAGCATCACGTTGAGCAGCGACAGCAGCCCCACGGTGAACAGCGCGTCGGGCGGCTGCGAGCCGCATTCGCGTGCCAGCAACTCGAGCAGGCGCGCCCGAGCCAGTGACACCTCCTGCAGCGCGCGCGAGGTACGCCGGCCGCTGACCGACGCCAGCAGCAGCACCGACAACCAGCGGTACAGCTCCGAGCGCCCGAGCATCAACACCGCCTGATCGATCGACTCGACCGGTCGCGACACCGCCACCGCGGGGCTGTTGACGTGGCGCAGCAGCCGGTAGCACAGGCCCACGTCGCCGCGCAGTTCGCGCGTCAGGTCGGCGAGCGGCTTGCGCTCCTCGCGCACGGCGTTGAGCAGCACGATGATGCGGTGCACGTCGCCTTGCAGCGCACGCTGCTTGGTGGCCACCACCTCGGCGTTGAAGTTGCCACTGGCCAGCGTGGCGCCGGCGCACAGCACGTCTTCGATGGCGTCGACGTCGGCCAGACCGGTCACCACGATGGGCGCCGACGCATCGGCGTGGCGCAGGTGCCGCACGGTGTCCATCAGCGGGTCGATGCCGAAGTCCGCCAGCGCGAGCAGCGTGAAGTCGAACGTCGCCGAGCGAGCGACTGGCGCGGTGAGCGCCTCGCGCTGACGGCTGCCCACCCGCACGCCGCAGGCGCGCAAGGCCGCCAGCATGCCGAGCTGGTTCTCGACATCGGCGTGGGGGTCCTCGAGGGTGTCCAGGCACAGCCAGGCGCCGGCCGGCACCTGGTCGATGACGTTGGGGCGCAGCAGCAGCGACATCGGCAGGCTCGCCAGGCCGATGCGTGCGGACTCCAGCGTCGCTCGCATGGTCGACATCAGCGAGATGGCGTGTGCCGCGTGGGCCACCGGGTCGTCGCGCCGCTCCAGCCGCTCGGCGAGCGATGCCGCCAGGGTGAACTCGAAGCCGGCGACTGCGCCGTCACCGGCCACCAGCGGCCGGCGCACGCCCGGGATCGGCGGCGATTCCGGGCTGCGCTCGGCATGCCGTGGCGGCAACGGCGTCGCCGCAGGTGCCGCCGGCGGCACCTGCGCACCGCCCAGAAGGCGCTCGAACCAGGTCTTCATGGCCGAATGCTATCATCGCGACCCCCTTGAAGAAGGTCGCAAAAACGGATTTTTGCGAGTCAAATCAAAGACTTAAGCGTGGCCGCCGGGGGCGGTCCGCAGCGGATCCATCCTCGCCCATGCGCCTGAATTCCATCAAGCTGTCTGGCTTCAAGTCGTTTGCCGAGCCCACCCATTTCCAGCTGCCAGGTCAGCTGGTCGGCGTGGTCGGGCCCAACGGCTGCGGCAAGTCCAACATCATGGACGCGGTGCGCTGGGTGCTTGGCGAGAGCAAGGCCAGCGAGTTGCGCGGCGAGTCGATGCAAGACGTGATCTTCAACGGCTCGGGCAACCGCAAGCCGGCCAGCCGCGCCAGCGTCGAGCTGGTGTTCAGCAACGAAGACGCGCGCGCCGGCGGCCAGTGGAACCAGTTCGCCGAGATCGCCGTCAAGCGCGTGCTCACGCGCGACGGCAACAGCGGCTACTACATCAACAACCAGCCGGTGCGCCGCCGCGACGTGCACGACGTGTTCCTGGGCACCGGGCTCGGACCGCGCGCCTACGCGATCATCGGCCAGGGCACCATCAGCCGCATCATCGAAAGCAAGCCCGAGGAACTGCGCATGTTCCTCGAAGAAGCCGCCGGGGTGTCCAAGTACAAGGAGCGCCGCCGCGAGACCGAGAACCGGCTGCGCGACACGCGCGACAACCTCACCCGCGTCGACGACATCGTGCGCGAGCTCGCCGGCCAGCTCGACAAGCTCGAAAAGCAGGCCGAGGTCGCCAGCCGCTACCGCCAGTTGCAAGACGACGGGCTGCGCAAGCTGCACCAGCTGTGGTTCCTGCGTCACCGCGATGCGGCGTCCGAGCAGCAGCGCGTCGAGCGCGAAGTGGCCGTCGCCGCCAACGCGCTGGAATCGCGCACCGCCGAGCTGCGTCAGGGCGAAGCCGAGCTCGAAACCGTGCGCCAGGCGCACTACACCGCCGGCGACGAGCTGCACGCCGCGCAGGGGCTGCTGGCCGAGGCCGCTCTCGAGGTCAGCCGGCTCGAAGAACGCATCCGCTACGTGGTCGAAGGCCGCCAGCGCGCCGAGCAGCGTCTGGCCGAAGTGCTGCTGCAAACCGCGCAGTGGAGCGAGCGCCGCGAGCAAGCCGCCTTCGAGCTCGAGCAGCTCGCCGAACAGATGGCCGCGGCCGACGAACGCAGCGAGGTGCTCGCCGCGCAGGCTGAAGACCAGGCCGACCGGCTGCCCGGGCTCGAAGACGCGCTGCGCAGCGCGCAAGTCGCCACCGGCGC